>CALHVH010000217.1 GCA_938039225.1 uncultured Gammaproteobacteria bacterium | reverse complement strand
CTCTAGATCGTTTGGTTGTGGTCGAAGGCTATATGGACGTTATTGCTCTGGCACAACATGATGTGACCTATGCAGTAGCAACACTTGGTACTGCAACCACAACCGAACATGTGCAGATACTTTTTAGAACTTCTAATAAAGTAGTTTTTTGTTTTGATGGTGATAGAGCGGGGCGTAAAGCTGCGTGGAAAGCTTTAGAAAACGCTTTGCCAGCCATGCGTGAAGGTCGTTCCTTAAATTTTTTATTCTTACCTGATGGGCAAGACCCAGATAGTTATGTGCGTGAATTTGGTAAAATGCAATTCGAAGAGCAAGTGCATGCGGCCATGCCTTTGTCGGAATTTTTATTTAGTCATTTAAGCGAAGACCTTAATCTGCAACATTTAGATGCTCGTGCTAGTTTGGCTGAACGAGCTAGACCTTTGATTAATCAAATACCGCAAGGTGTATTTAGGGATTTAATGATTGGTCGCTTAGCTGAGTTAGTAAAAACCGATGCTCAACAATTACAAAAACGAATTATTTCAAACCAATCAAAAAATCAAAACTCTGCTGCAACAAAACGTAATGCTAGCAGTGGTGCGCGCCGTGGTTCGGATCACCGCAGTGGCTTGGTGAAACAGGCTTTAATTTATCTATTGCATTACCCCAAAGTTGCTCAAAGTTTTATGCATATTGAAAGTTTGAGTGAAGATATGCCAGGTGCAAATATTCTGGTCAATGTTCTAGAAGTTTTGCATTCCGAGCCCGAGTTGACCACACCGGCATTACTGGAAAGGTTTAGGGAGCATAAGCACTCTGAAGTGCTAAATCGTTTGGCCATGCGAGATGTTTTTTTAGAGACCGAAGAAGCCACGCAAAAAGAGTTTGCCGATTTAATGCTCAAGCTGAGCGTGGAACAAAACACTGAAAAGCGCTTAGAAGAGCTTTTGGACAAGAGTAGGCAGATTGGATTGGATGAAGCTGAGAAAAAAGAATTAGCTAGCTTATTGGCTGGCACAGCTTGAATTTCAGGAAAAAGCACCCATTTTGAGTGGTATAAGGCATTTTAAGCGTCATTTACTGTCTGAGTTCATAGAATTAACTGGTGTAAATCCAGTCATAAACGTATAATTAATCGTTTGTATTGCGCCTCAGCCGCGTTTCTCAGTTCAACTAGATCTGAGCCACCTTCTGATGCCAATACTTTTTTGTTTTTTTGGCTTTAAATTTTAAGTCAATTTGTTTAGGTTTTACTAGGTAGTCATATGTCTCAACCGAAATCGCAGCCACAGTCACAACCACAATCCCAGCTTAAAGATCTCATTGCTCTTGGTAAAGAGCAGGGTTATTTAACCTATGCTGAGGTTAACGATCACCTTCCAAATGAAATGGTGGACCCAGAACAAATTGATGACATCATTAATATGATTAACGACATGGGTATTAAAGTGGTTGAGACACCACCTGATGCCGAAGACTTGTTACTTAATGATGCAGCCGCAGCCGATAATGAAGATGCAGAAGAAGAAGCGGTTGCCGCGATTACTTCTTTTGAACTAGAACTTGGAAGAACCACAGATCCTGTGCGTATGTACATGCGTGAAATGGGTACGGTAGATCTTCTTACCCGTGAAGGCGAAATTGGTATCGCTAAGCGCATTGAAGAAGGCATCAATCGCATGCGTGTGTCTTTATCCAATATGCCAACCACGGTTGAATGGGTATTGGAACGTTTTGACTTAGTCTTAGCCGAAGAAATGCGTTTAGTTGATTTGATTGTGGATTTCACTCCAGAAGATATGGGTGACAAAATTCCTCCTCCAGCGCATGAGATGACGGATGAAAATGATCCGACTAAAAACATTGCTCCGCCAGAAGAACTTATTAAACATCTTAAAAAACTTAAACGTGCATACGAGAAGTTTCGTCCAATGCTTACTGAAAGCGGTTCGGATGATCCTGACGTTAAAAAAGCCCGTGCAAAGGTTTCAGAACTGTTTTTAGATATTAAATTCCCAACCAATTGTTTAGCAAAACTCATTTGGTTCTTTAAAGCTCAAATTAATAGTATTCGCGTGCAAGAACGTGAAATTCTACGTATGTGTGTAGATATTGCTGGCATGCCGCGTAAAGACTTTATTAATAGCTTTAAAGGTAATGAGGCTAATCTAGAATGGTTAGATAAACATATCCGAGCTAAGCGTAAGCATTCGTCTACCTTGGCTAAAATGAAAGATGACTTAATCCGTATCCAAAGAAAATTGGTGCATATGGAAAAAGTTACTGGCTTAAGCATTACTGAAATTAAAGAGTTGAATCGTCAGCTTTCTTTAGGTGAAGCGCGTGCACGTAGAGCCAAAAAAGAAATGATTGAGGCTAATTTACGTTTGGTTATTTCTATTGCTAAAAAATACACCAACCGTGGCTTACAGTTCTTAGACTTAATTCAAGAAGGTAATATTGGTTTAATGAAAGCGGTTGATAAGTTTGAATACCGTCGTGGTTATAAATTCTCTACCTATGCAACTTGGTGGATTCGTCAGGCGATTACGCGTTCTATTGCGGATCAGGCTAGAACTATTCGTATTCCAGTACATATGATTGAAACGATTAATAAGTTGAATCGTATTTCACGTCAAATGCTACAAAAAATGGGACGTGAAGCAACGCCTGAAGAATTGGCTATCGAAATGGAAATGCCTGAAGACAAGATACGTAAAGTGCTTAAGATTGCTAAAGAGCCTATTTCAATGGAAACGCCAATAGGTGATGATGAAGATTCGCACTTAGGTGATTTCATCGAAGACTTCTCTGTATTGTCTCCAATGGACTCGGCCACTTCAGAAGGTTTAGGTGAAGCAACCCAAAGTGTACTTTCAAGCTTAACGCCTAGGGAAGCTAAAGTA
>CALHVH010000216.1 GCA_938039225.1 uncultured Gammaproteobacteria bacterium | reverse complement strand
CTCTATATTTTTAGTTCCTACATAGTTTGGACGCACAATAAAAGCAATTCCTCTATGTGGACCAGGTTCTGCAAGCTTTACTGCACTCAATTTAGTTTCATCGCTAACTAATTGACTTAATGCCATTTCAGGAATTAACGTTGTTCCAGATTTAGCAATAACTAATTGGATGAGTGTACTAAGACTTGTAGCGCTTAAACCATGTCCCTGAGAATCTTTTAACTTACAAGCGATTAGAGCATGATCTTTTAAACAATGACCATCTTGCAGTAACATCAAGTTTTTATTGCCTAAATCTTTCGCGGTAATCTCGGTTTTTTTATGTGGCAACTCATCTTGATGTGTTATCCAATAAAAATCTTCTTGCCAAAATTCAAAACTCAACAATCCTTCGATAGGGAATGGTAATGCTAAAATTGCAGTATCAATTTCCCCACTTCTTACTTTATCAACCAGTACATTCGAGGTTTCTTCTATCACCTGCAATTCAAAATTTGGGTACTGTTTTTTTAACTCCGGAAAAACAATAGGCAAGATAAATGGGCAGATTGTTGGAATAATTCCAACACTCATTGGATAGCTAAGTACGGTTGATTGCTGTTCAGCAAGTTTTTCTAAATCATTTACTTGTAACTGAATTCGCTTGGCCTTATCCAACACTTCTCGCCCTAAGGGTGTAACCAATACTTTTTTATTGTCTCGCTCAAAAATTGTGATGCCTAAACGACGCTCTAACTCAGAAAGCGAGGTACTCAAGGCCGATTGTGAAATGGAGCAATCTTCTGCCGCTTTTCTAAAGTGCAAGTGCTTCTCAACAGCCAATGCATGTGTTAATTGTTTCAATGAAATCATAGTGATAGCTCATTTGTAGCGTAATAATCATAGTTCTATTATACCGAACATAAGCATCTAATTAATTAATTATACCAATTACTACATTTACTCTATTGTGCACCGCATCACTCGTTTAGGGTGAATTTTTTTACTCAAAATCTATTAAAAATGGAGACGCCTAATGGCTCTAATTAACACCACAATCAAACCTTTCAAAGCTAATGCATTTCAAAACGGCAAATTTATTGAAGTATCTGATGCTGACGTAGCAGGCAAATGGGCTATTTTCTTTTTCTACCCTGCAGATTTCACTTTTGTATGCCCTACCGAGTTAGGCGATTTAGCCGATAACCACGCAGAATTACAAAAGCTTGGGGTGGAAGTATTTTCTGTATCAACTGATACTCAATTCACTCACAAAGCATGGCACGATGCTTCTGAAACCATTGGCAAAATTCAATATGCCATGCTTGCTGATCCAACTGGTGTAATTACTCGTAACTTCGACATCATGCGTGAAGATATGGGCTTAGCAGATCGTGGTACTTTTGTAGTTGATCCTGATGGTGTAATTCAAGTAATGGAAATTACAGCTGAAGGTGTTGGACGAAATGCAGAAGAATTATTACGTAAAGTAAAAGCAGCACAATACGTTCGTAACAATCCAGATGAAGTGTGTCCTGCAAAATGGAAAGAAGGCGAAAAAACTTTAGCACCTTCTTTATCTTTAGTTGGAAAAATCTAAGTAATTGTATGTTGAATCATGGACAGGGTTCATCTCTGTCCATGTTATTAAGAAATTGAGGAAATACAGATGTTAACTACAGAAATTATAAATGCTTTAAAAGACTATACCGCTACTATGCAAAATCCGGTTACCTTTGTTTTGCAAACTGGTGAACATACAAAGCGTGAGGAATTAGTAGATTTTTTAACACAAGTTTCTTCAGTTTCAGACAACATTACATTAGAACAACGTGAAACTAATGGTGCATTACGTAGCCCAATTAGTTTCTTAGTAGAAGTTAATAACAAAAGTACTGGTATAGAATTTTCTGGCATTCCAAGTGGACACGAATTTAATTCATTGATTCTGGCAGTATTATGGGCTTCAGGTACAGACATGAAGCTTGATGATAGCCTTAAAGCAATCGTTGGCAATATTGATACCGACTTGCATTTTGAAGTATTTATTAGTTTAAGTTGTCATAACTGTCCTGATATCGTGCAAGGCTTAAATCAATTTGCTCTACTTAATCCTCGTATTAAAACTGAAATGTTAGACGGTGGTTTTTTCCCAGAAATTATCGCCGAACGTGATATCCAAGGCGTTCCTAGCGTATATTTGAATGGTGAACTATTTGCTAGTGGTAAGGTAGAAATTGGCGAGTTAGTTAACAAGCTAATGGAACGTTTTCCAAACATTACCACAATAAATAATCAAGACACTTTACCGGTTCAAGATGTCACCGTAATTGGCGGTGGACCGGCTGGTGTTGCTGCTGCGGTTTACAGTGCACGTAAGGGCTTAAAAGTAACCATGGTTGCTGAACGTTTTGGTGGACAAGTTAAAGACACCATGGGAATTGAAAACCTAATAGGCACACCTAAAACTACAGGTCCTGAACTAACCGGTTCATTAAAAGAGCACATGAATGATTACGACATAACTTTTAAAGAACACTTACGTGTTGATAATATTGAGCAAGGGAGAATAAAGAAAATTGAACTCTCTTCAGGAGAAGTTATTGAAAGTAACTCTGTAGTAATTGCAACAGGTGCACGTTGGAGAGAACTCAATGTACCTGGAGAAAAAGAGAATATAGGTAATGGCGTTGCTTACTGTCCACATTGCGACGGACCCTTCTTTAAGGATAAGGATGTTGCTGTTATAGGTGGCGGTAATTCAGGTGTTGAAGCCGCTCTTGACTTAGCAGGCATTGTTAAATCAGTGAGCGTATTTGAGTTTGCCCCTGAATTAAAAGCTGACAAAGTCTTAGTGGATCAAGCTAAAAAGCGTAGCAATATTAGTATTCTAAAAAACGTAGCCACCAAAGAAATACACGCTAAAAATGGCAAAGTAACCGCGATTGAATACCAAGAAAGAGAAAGCGGCAAGCTCAAAACTCATGACTTATCGGGTGTATTTGTACAAATTGGCTTAGTACCTAACAGTCAGTTTGTACAAGGTCTGGTCGAACTTAGTCAGTACGGTGAAATACTGATTAACGACAAGTGTGAGACATCGCAAACAGGTATCTATGCTTGCGGCGATGTAACCACAGTTCCTTATAAGCAAATTGTGATATCCATGGGTGAAGGCTCTAAAGCTGCTCTCTCAGCATTCGAATACTTATTAATGAATAATTTGCTAGAGAATGATGAATCAGTTGATGCTATTGCAGCATAAGAGATTATTATTAGTTCTAAAT
>CALHVH010000215.1 GCA_938039225.1 uncultured Gammaproteobacteria bacterium | reverse complement strand
CTTTATATTCCCAATCTCCAATATTTTTTAAATCTTCTGAAGCCCAATCTAATGCCGCACTCGGTTTAGCCTGACGTAATTCTTCGTATTTTTTTTGCAATTCAGCCATCGCTGATTCGAGTTTAGATACGTCTTGTGACTTAGAGGTCTGTTCGTTCTCTTCTTTATTACCACAAGCAAAAAGCAAACTAAACAAAACACTTGTTAGCAACAATTTAATCATAAGCGACTGTTTCATTACAAACTCCTTACTGATCTCTGTGTTTAAAACTAGGGTTTAAAAAGTAACTTTGTAAAGTAAAGTCCATCATTTTCATAGAGGTATAATAACGATAAGTGTAATCATGGAAATCATCAGCATATAATTTTTCTGTTGATTTTCCACGTTGCGAATCGCGTTCTGTGACTGGATGACGCTTTAAAAGACTATCTTCACTAACCGTTTTACCGTCTAACACTATTTTCCAGTCAACACGATGCATTACATCTTTGGCTTCAGCAGATTCAAGCTTACTACTTACACGTAACTGTATTTCAGCTTCATGGGTGATTTTTTCACCGTCTTTATACTCAATAAAAGTAAACTGCTCAATTTTTTCATTGTTACCTTCTAACTGCCCATCTTCCAACTCAAAACGAACATTCAACGCTGGTAATCTTGATTCATAGAAAAATGGTTTGATAAAATTCTCACCACTCTCTACCTCAAATTCAGCGTAATAACGGGTTCCTGCATGTACATCGTAATGAATTACATGCTTGCCGCGTGGAATTTCAATGAGAGCCTTACGAATAGGGTCGCCCACTACGCCCCGCATTCTATCCGCTGGGAATCCGTCTAAAATCAAAGAACGTTCATTATCAAGAACAACATCTTGAGCACTAAAATCTCTAAAGCTCACTTCAGTATTAAAATTGTAACGCAGGGCAAAAAATGCAGTGGCCGCACCTATCAATACTAACAAGCCAGCAACTAAGGTTTTTGGGAATACTTTTGCACTGGTCTTAATAGCACCTTTGGGAGCTTTTGCAGTGGTTTTATAATTTTTATCTAAAACTTCATAGACTGAAGTTGTACCGTCAATTCCTTTTAAGGCATAGTCGCCATGCAATTCCCAGCCAATATTTGCACGCGAACTCAACCACCCTTGAGCGCTATCAAAGACTGAATAACTCATTAAAATCTGGCCGCCTTCTGCTAGTCCTTCTATACGTGCTGCACGATTAACATGCCTACCAAAAATATCAATTTGAATATTATTCTCTACCGAGACCTGCCCCATGTGTAATCCAATTCGTACATTAATATCATGTAACTGAGTATTACGTGTATTGAATTCTTTTAGGGATTGTTGAATATCAAGCGCTGTTTCAACTGCAGAAGAAGGTTCTGCAAAAACTGCCATGACCGCATCACCAATAAACTTAACAATCAGCCCTCGATTATTTTTTTCAACTTCACGTTTGAGGATATCGTCATGATGTTTTCTAAGTTCAGCAGAATATACTTCACCTTCGGTTTCTGTCAGTCGAGTGTAACCTTGAATATCAGTAAACATCACCGTTAATACAGCCGTGTCTTGGCTTTTACGGAAGTCATCAATAGAATTCAGCTCTTGCTGGGATATATTTAAGTCTGTTTTATTTATGCTCATGCGTTTCATTATAAGTAAAAACGAATGTGAAATTGCGATGTGCTTCACACTCTATTGAAATTCTGCCAATAAAAAAGGCCGCAAACTGCAGCCTTTTTTATTAATTTTACTAAGTATGTAACTTATTTTATTGGGGACAATAACTTAGGATTAATGACTAACTGACGAACACCATGAGCATGATCTTCATCAAATACATTGTCAGCGCAGAAGTTACTTAAGCTTTGAATATCTACTTTTGCGCATTCCGAATTCACATTCCAAGACACTTGCAGTGGAGAACAAGATTGCTCAGTATATTTAGGACCCGTAGTTGAACCTAAAAACGAGACATTATTCCCGCCAGCAGTAACAAGATTTTTAGCTTGATACTTACCGCCACGTTGAACTACATCCGAATAATCAGACATATTTATTGCATTACGATCATTCACCACGGTAAATACTTTGGTTTCTACTCGTAAGCTTGGGTTTGCACAGGCGTCCGACAAGCAAGAACCTAAGCCTGGCCCCGGAGCAACATCACAACTTGAATGGACCCAATGTACCTCAATAGTATCGCCAGGTTTTACACCATCACATTGATTGCCTTCAAATGGAGCGAGTTCAGCAGCTGATAGGTTTTTTGAAATTACACATTGAAATCCGCCAAAGTCTTTATTCGCTTCATCGACTAATTTCTTGATAGAAAATGCTTCGGCTTTATGCTCAGCACCATTGTGAAAATGAATATTACACAGATTCATATTTTCTGGTGCAGGCGCCATCGGAAAAACAACACTGTTTGTACCGCTGACACTGTCTATATCTCGTGGAGTCTGCGGACCATAGCCTTCACAAGCCGCAGAATCTGCGAGCATAGGTTTGACCTTATCTTGCATGACTTCGCTGGAAGCATTGTCTGCCATTGGTGCTGACGTACATGCGACCAATGCAAATATAACTGCTATTGTACTAAGTTGTTTTCGCATAACTTACTCCTTGAATATGTTTTTATATAGATTATTTATTTTTTACGAATAAAAATTTCGATTGGATTAAACCATGTCATTATTTTACATGGCAAAGACATAAAAAATAGCTGCCAATGGCAGCTTTTTTTAATTCATGATAATGTTTCAACGCTTATCTATTCCAAGGTAATCACGTTTCACGGCACCAGTATAAACCTGACGAGGTCTACCAATTCTACGACTCGGATCATTCATCATTTCGGTCCAGTTGGCTACCCAACCTACGGTACGCGCTATAGCAAACATAACAGTAAACATACTGGTTGGAATACCTAAGGCCTTATAAATAATACCTGAGTAAAAATCTACATTTGGATATAAACCACGCTTAATAAAGTATTCATCTTTTAGTGCAACTTCTTCTAACTTAAGTGCTAAATCAAATAATGGTGTATCGACTTGACCTAGGTTTTCTAAAACTTTGTGACACATCTTGCGAATAATGGTTGCACGAGGATCGAAGTTTTTATAAACACGATGACCAAAACCCATTAGACGGAACGGATCACTTTTATCCTTAGCTTTTGCAACATATTTATCAATATTTTCAACAGTACCAATTTCAGCAAGCATTGATAAAACCGCTTCATTAGCGCCGCCATGCGATGGACCCCATAAAGCTGAAATACCTGCTGCAATCGCTGCATAAGGATTGGTTCCAGAACTACCCGCTAAACGAACAGTTGAGGTTGAACAGTTTTGTTCATGATCAGCATGCAATATAAATAATAAGTCCATAGCTTCTGCAGCAATAGGATCGACCTCATAAGGCTCGGCAGGAACACTAAAGAACATATTCAATAAATTACTGCTGTAATCTAAATGATTCTGTGGGTATACAAATGGTTGACCTAATGAGTGCTTGTAACATGCGGCAGCCATTGATGGAATCTTTGCAATAATACGATGTGCAAAAACCATTTGGTCATGAGCATTGTGCATATCTACACCAGGATAGAAGGCCGATAAACAACCGACCACACCAGACAGCATCGCCATTGGGTGAGCGTCATGATGAAAGCCATTATAAAACCGCAATAAAGACTCATTAAACATTGTGTGATTGGTAATACTGTGCACAAAAGCTTCTAACTCAGTAGAGTTTGGTAACTCGCCATTTAGCAACAAGTAGCACACTTCCATATAATTTGATTTTTCAGCTAATTGCTCAATCGGATACCCTCGATATAACAACACGCCTTCTTGGCCATTAATAAAAGTGATATCACTACTACAACTAACCGTAGCACCAAAGCCAGGATCATAAGTGAACACACCTTGATCGGCAAAAATTTTACGAACGTCAACCGCTGGTGGCCCCATAGTGCCTTCCACCAATGGAAGTTCTGATGTTGTACTGCCGTCTAGGTTATGTAGCTTAAAAGTTTTATCACTCATGGTTGTATCCAATGTAAACGTGGTTGTAATTGATGTTCTATTTATACGCCAAACATGCTGCGGAGCATCATTATAGTGAGCAGGGCGCTGCAACTCAAATTATAAAAAGCACATAATCAAAAAAATGCTGGCTGCGCTTAACTTAAAGCCAAAATTATCGAGAAACTCGATAATAACGAACATTTTTCAAGCAATATTTTCAATGAGACCTTAACGCACCAATTTAATTAATTGACCAACTTGCGGTTGCTTGTCTGGATAAAGCGCATTTAGCAAGCGGATTTGTTGTGCCGCATACACCGGAATCGGCGAGCTGGCACTCAAACTCTCGACCGTTTCTCCACTCTGGACACGATGTAAATGAATTCGCTGTGGTTGTGCGTTAATTCGGTCTATTGTATCGAGAGCACGAAAACTCTTTGCAGTAGTCAAAAAATCAGCATCAAAATTGGCATGTGCATTTTTGTCTTTAACGGCTGCTGAAAATACATACGCCTTTTCTCCATAGAAAATAGTTGTATAGCGGATAGTGCGAGTGCCATAGGGTGTATTGCCTCTACCCAAAGCCGTGTGAGCAGGCATGCCATTAATGACCAGGGCTTCATCATTTGTCATTTTTTTTATGTTAAGCCGTTCAAGCAAAAAGTCTTTGGGACTAATTTTCTTATTTAAATCAGTGGCTTCAATTCTCATCAATGCACTATTTCCAGAATAGTATAAGTCTACATAACTAGGGCGGTTTTCAACGCGCCAGTTCTCTGGAAAATCAAATGCAAAGTTTAAGTCTTCGTGATAAAAGCTATTGTTTCTTGTTATACCTTCTCTAGCTGGCTTATCAAAGATTAACTGATCAAGCTTTTTAATAAATTCTTCACGTTCTGCCTGAGAAACCTGAGGCGCCTCAGCGTCAAGAGTATTAGCTTCTTCTATTGCTTCACGTAAACGGGTATCGTTTCTTGGGTGACTTGCAAACACGCCATGATAAGTTCGCGGTTCCCGCTCTTCTAATTTTGCACGTTCTTTCTCATACAACTCTTGATCCTTCAAGACACTGATAACATCAATTAAGGCTTGTGGTGTATACGCATTTTTTGCCAAATATCTAGCGCCAAGTGCATCGGCCTCAAGCTCCATTTTACGACCATAACCACTAATGAGAGCTGTACCTAAAAGGTTTGCTAAGTCATAAGCTCCACGACTCCCTGTTCTCATAGCCACTGCCATCCCAGCTAGACCCGCTAAGGTTGAGCCAGACTGCTGACGCACTGAATGTCTTGCCGTTACATGCCCAATTTCATGTCCCAGAACACCCGCAAGTTCGGCTTCAGAATTTAAATAAGCCAACAAACCGCGAGTAATATAAATATAACCACCCGGCAGGGCAAAGGCGTTGACCTGATCTGAATCAAGTAGAGTGAAACGAAAAATCAAATGACTGCGTTCACTGGTTTCTGCTAGACGCGTTCCTATGTCTTTGACCAATGCTTGTAATTCTGGGTTATCGTATTCTTGGTACTGTTGCATTACTTGCGGATGAAATTTACGTCCCTGAGCTATCTCGCCATCCTCAGACATGGTGACAAAATCGCGTCCACCAGTAGCGGGGTTTGTTGCACAAGCGCTTAGTAGAAGAGCAAAACTGAACAAAACCAAGCTTAAAATATAGCTTTTGCGCGAACTGGAATC
>CALHVH010000214.1 GCA_938039225.1 uncultured Gammaproteobacteria bacterium | reverse complement strand
AGTATTGATCTAAACGCCTTTAGTGCCGGTCTAAGTGCTGCCTACAATATCAACTATAAATACAATCATAGGTTTACTACACGTGTTGCAGGTTTTTATCGTGATAGTTTTGGTGATGATTTAGATATTAATAATTTTAATCAAGTGCAAAGCAGTATCTGGAGTCTCTATAAACAAGACCATAAGTTTGGTTTTAGTGCTAGTCAGCGATGGACTTATGATGCCTATTTGGATACCCAGTTTTATGCTGATGCAAAATTACAAACCAACGAAAATCCAATCAGTATCGATTATTTGCAAGCCAGTTTTGGCTATAGACAACTTTACGACACAGCTTCCTTAGAGGCCAGCATAGTAAACCGTAATTTTTTCTCGGATGATGATAGAGAAGACGCCGAGGCGAGTAATCGTTTTAGGCTGTCTGCGGATTGGTTGTTAAGGCCTAGCCAAGATGGGGCTTTTAAACTAGGTTTATCATATTTTAATAATTTTTCAGCTGATACCAGCGCCTACGCGATTAACTTTACCTGGCTTTATCATCGAGGTAATTACTTAGAAGATTATAGACCTGGTGAATACCGTTTCAGAAAAACCAGAGAACGTAGATTGCTAGAAAGCACTTTTAACACTTTGGAAAATCAATAGACATGCGTGATATAAAAGATTATTTTACTCAGCGTCTATCTTTGATTGATCAAAAGGTATATCAAAAACAGGCAAACAAGTACATAAAGCTATACGCTAAGTCAAAAATTAAGGGTGATGAAAAATTATTCTTATTGAGATTAGTGAATGACTTTCAAGCCAAAATTCAGAAACGTTTTGATGCAATTTCTGAGAATGAAAAACTTCACAA
This sequence comes from uncultured Gammaproteobacteria bacterium, assembly GCA_938039225.1. Lineage (GTDB taxonomy): Bacteria > Pseudomonadota > Gammaproteobacteria > Steroidobacterales > JABDMI01 > JABDMI01. The sequence goes on along the minus strand of CALHVH010000214.1, from coordinate 7,224 downwards.
GGAGTTTATTACCACATTAAACGCCAGTATTTCCGCGAAAGATAAGCAGGCGGTGATTGTAGAGTTTTTAGATAAACTAGGTGCAAAAGACCTAAAAGGTGATATTAGGGCATTTAAACGTTGGATGGATGCCGATGTGGCTACTGAACGCTATGTTAAAAAAATATCATTAAAAGAAAGAGAACTGAAATATCTGTTTGATCGCTTATCTTTTTTTCTGGTTTGTATCATTGAAATTGAACCCGACTATTATCAATCTAAAGAATGGATTACTTTAGATATAAAAAAATATTTCCTAAAGGCTTATTATTACTCGGGTGATCATCGTGTAAAGCATTATGCATTTACTGCCATGACCAATTTAGTGGATGCTATTCCATTTGAACATCGTGAAAACAGTGTTTCTACAGAAGTAAAACAATTTATTGTGCGTTTTTCGCAAGATGCTTATCAAAGCATTGAATTACAACAAGACGCCTTAAGCTTATTGATTAAGCTATCGCGTGAATCATTTGCTTCAATTGTGCCTTCAATTATCAATAAAGACAGTAAAGATTATTTTTTTGTTAGGGCGCATGTGGCTAAATTGATTTGCCGTTATCAGCATTTAATTGAGAATTCAAATGAGTTTATTCTTCAATTATCCCAAGATAAAAGCGAATACGTCAGACAAAAACTTTTTGAAAAACTATTGGTAAGGGGCAGTGTCGACAATTTAACCTTATTGCTAGACTTAATCCCTAATGAAGACAGTTACAAAGTGTCGGCTAGTGGGATTTTAAGTTTAGCCAATTTCACAGAATTTCGTTTTGTTGAAAATCTCGAACGTTTTGCTCAGCAGTATTTTTCTCTGCTGCCAAGTCTTGATGAGTATTCACTACGCTGCATATTGCATGTAACGCCTATTATTTATAATAATTTACCAGCTCGTGCTGGAATCGATTGGCTTAATTATGCAAAAACACACTTAAGTGAATTGCATCAAAAAAGTAGCAGTGCCAAAGTTCGTAAATGGATAGCACAAACGCTTAATCACCTCTGGGTATTTTCTGATGACCAACGAACTACTCTTTTAACTGAATTACGATCTAAAATACAAGATTTACCTTTATCAAAACGAAAACGTATAAAACTACCCTTATTAAAGTCACTCTCTAATGAAGAATTAGGACGCTTACTCAGTGTTATCACGATTAATGATTTTCCATTAGACATTAAACGTAAGGGCATCAGTTTGCATATAACGCGCTGGCATCATTTTAAGTTTCGTTTGTGGCGTTTTATTTATGAATTACGCAACTCTACTACCGATAAACGCCAGGCTCATTTTCATATGGTGGGACGCGTATTCTATGGAAATCTTTCAATAAGCTCATCGGTGATGGGTGAGCAAACCGTGACCAAAGTCCCTGGAGAGCCGCTCTATGAGCCCAAAGAGGACGGGCCACGTAATTTTCTTCCCTTGGTTGATGAACTGATTTCATGCGTAGAACAAGATTGGCCATTAAAGCCTCTAGAAATATATTCAAATGACGGCGTGACTGAAATTAGTCCTCCAAGGAGTTTTTGGAAGCGCTTAAAAGTTAAATGCAAATTGAGTTGGTCTTTTGAAAAATACGCTCAAATGCGTAACTGGAGTAGTAACAGTCAGGATAAAGCTAATAACTATATTGAGACTATCCGACATTTAGGTTTTGATATTAAGTATCGTGACTACACCTCAAATACTTCAATTCAGCTTAAGGAACATTCTACGATTACTCAGTTTTTTGCTTTTACGCCTTTGCCGATGCTGGGTAATTACTGGGAAAATATAAAAAATTATTTTAACTCCGTGTATTCAAATAACTTACAGCAATTAGTTATTTTCCTGATGGGCTTATTTAGTTTGTTTTTTATCAAACACGCTTGGTTAAACGTAATGGTTAACCGTGCACGTAAAGATTTACCATTATCCGTCGGTGGGTGGGGTACGCGTGGTAAATCAGGTACTGAACGTCTAAAAGCGGCCTTGTTTAATGCATTGGGTTTGAATGTGATATCCAAAACCACCGGTTGCGAGGCGATGTTTTTACACGGCGTTGCTCACGGAAAACTTAAAGAAATGTTTTTATTTAGACCCTATGATAAAGCTACAATCTGGGAACAAGTTAATTTACTGCGTTTATCCACACAATTAGATGCCGATGTGTTCTTATGGGAGTGCATGGGGCTAACGCCAGCTTATGTGCATATCTTACAAAGGCATTGGATGCGTGATGACTTTGTTACACTCACCAATACTTATCCTGATCATGAAGATGTACAAGGTCCTGCTGGATATGATATTCCTAAAGTGATGGTGGAGTTTATTCCCGAGAACTCATGTTTGGTAACCACCGAAGAAGTGATGTACCCAATCATTAAGAATGGGGCTAAAAACTTAAACACCGATTGTCATCCTGTAACCTGGATTGATACAGGACGAGTTACCGATGATATTCTAGGACGTTTCCCCTATGAAGAGCACCCTAATAATATCGCTTTGGTTGCTCGTTTGGCTCAGCTTATGGGTATCAGTAAAGATTTTGCTTTGCGGAGCATGGCCGATAATGTGGTGTTAGATTTAGGTGTACTGAAAACTTACCCTGAAACACATATACGCGGTCGAACTTTGCAATATGTGATGGGTAATTCTGCTAATGAGCGTTTAGGCGCGATGGGCAACTGGACTCGAATGGGATTTGATCAGCATGATTTAGAGCAGGATGCCGGTACGTGGATAACAACGATTATCAATAACCGAGCGGATAGAGTGCCACGCTCCAAGGTGTTTGCTTCTATGTTAGTTAAAGACGTATCCGCTGACCAACATGTGCTAATAGGTACTAACGTTGATGGCTTTATGAAATTCTTGGATGAAGCCTGGCAAGAGCATTACGCCGAGTATTCAATTTGGGGTAATGATGAAGAGCCCAATACCCTTGAACAAGCAATAGCGGAATGTCATGCCAAGGCACAGTCTAATCGAATTGTGTTTAAGTCCTCAATAGTCCAAGCCAGATTGAATAAGATGTTGTCTTCTATCGGTATTGATGAGTCATTTAGTCCAGAAGCTGCGAGTTTTGAATCTGTGAACTCCATCTTAGAACGGTATGGCAAAAGTGAGTATTCTGAAGAAATTAAGCTAATGCTGGATAAATGGCTAGCTGAATTGACTCAATATCAAAGCATTGTTGCAGCACTCAGTAATGATAAAGTTCAAAGTAATAAAGACTTTGTGCAATTTTTAAAAGACGCTCTTTTTAAACGTGTTCTGATCGTACATGATTCAATGACGTCAGGTGAAAGCATCATAAACATGGTAGCTAATAAAACTCCTTTAGGCTTCTTTACCCGAATTATGGGTATGCAAAACATTAAAGGGACCGGCTTGGATTTTGTATACAGGTGGCAAGCTTGGGAGTTATGTTATGCCGCTGGTGAAAAGCTTCATTCAAAAAAACAAGGTTTGGTAGCAGAAGGTCTGCAAGAATTAAAGTCGTTTAAGGAATATGGCGTGCTTTCAAAAAATTATGTGCTTAATTTATTGGAAACCGTTAATGAAAATAAAATTATGCAGTCTGAGTTATTTCAATCCGAACTGGCAGAAATACGAGCCGCATTGCTGGATCAAATGTCTGAATTAGAAGTCAGTTCAGATCAAGAGGGATCGAATAAGAAAGAGAATACCATTTTAAAAGCACTGGTAAATTTTACTGAAAAATTATTAGATATAGGCGATGCCGTTAAGCGACGTAAAAAAGCTGATCTAATTTACAAAGATATGGCAGCTCAACGAATCAGTCATAATCGGGCCGCATTAGAATTACAAGAGTTAACCAAACGTCAAAAGGGCGGTTGGTTATGGAAATCAATAAAGAATTAACAAAACACGCAATGCAATTATTTATGAAGCCGTTTTTAAGTATTATCGTTTTGGTATTAAGTCTCAGTGCCTGTTCTGGAGGCTCCAGTTCGCAACAGGCACCTGAGCCAGTGGTGATAGCGCCACCGCCACCGCCTGTAGTGAAACGTGAGTTTTTATGGCCCTTATGTGGTCACATTACACAGACTCCTCCGCTAAACTATCAAGCTAGCGATGGGTGTCCTGATACGCGTTGGAATGAAAATTTTTCTGACTTCCCATTATCCAGTACTTTTGGACCCAGACAAAAGGCCAGTGAAAGTTTTCGTTATGATTTTCATCGTGGAATAGATATTCCAACAGATTTTGGCAGCCCTATATTTGCTGTAAAAGCCGGTTTAGTTACACGTGCTGGTAGTCATCCACAGTTTGTTGACCTGGGAGTTACCTTGCAACACTATGATGAAAGCACGATTGATTGTGACAGCTCGGCTTGTATTCATAGTTTATATATTCATATGAGCGACGTTATTGTCAGCGAAGGTTCACAAGTAGAAAAAGGGCAATTGCTGGGTTATTCGGGCTCAACTCCAGAGGGAATTGATCATTTGCATTTTGAAATTCGTCAATCACCTGGTCAGCATGATCCATTAAGTGCATGGCAACGTGATGCCATTCATCCATTGGCGGTTCTGCCCTTGTTTGAAAATGAACAAGACGATTACTCGATTGCTTTTTCTAATGTGTTGTTAGGCGATAATAATGAGCTCTCATTTGTAAGCACTATTAGCTCAAGTGATTCACAAACTCTGGCCTTTGCACGCATGGAGGTTGAGGTTTTTGAAAAACAAAGCGATAACAGTCTGATCCTGATTGAGCAGCCAGGTAATTTGGGAGTGAGTAATTTAAGCCCAGAGGGAATTCCATACTATGTTAACCCGAGTTGGTACGATATTGCCTTAGTGAACCAACAATTTACCTACAAAGATTCTACGCTTTATCCCTGGAGTGCCTTTCAAGTAGGTGGTGTGTACGAAAGTCCTTATGCGAATCTCATGCCTGATGTGTATACGCCTAATATTCACTTAGATCGGGCAAGCACTGTGGATGCTAAAATCGGTGAGTTTAATGGCAAGTTGATAGCACCTGCAGCATTTTCTAGTAGTTCTCAAGATTATCAGCTGGCTATTGAATATCAAAATCTTTTGGGCCCGGCTGAATTCAGTACCTTATGCATTAGGGCTAGAACCATAGATGCTAAAGGAAAAGTGGGTAGTTGGTTTGAATTTCAATGTCCTTAATTAATGCAAGTTCTTTCAGTAGTTTCTCAGACCTGGAGAAATCCTATCAGCGTGATATTGATTTTAGAGTGTGCGTTCAGCAGGTAAATTCTTCTATTGCCATTGTGGCACCCCATGGCGGTGGTATAGAGCCTGGTACATCAGACATTGCCAAGGCTATTGCCGCTGAGGATTTCAATTTATATTTATTTGAAGGAATACGTACGTCTGATAATTACCGCTGCTTGCACTTAAGCAGTACGCGTTTTGATGATGAGCACTGTTTAAATCTTATCAAAAACTGTCAAACTGTAATAAGCATCCATGGCTGTAGAGGTGATGACGAGTTTATTTATCTAGGTGGTTTAGACAAAGACTTAAAGCAAAAAATATACACAACACTTAGCTCTAATGGGTTTCAAGTAAATTGTGATCACCCTGAGCTACAGGGCAAAGCTAAAAGTAATATCTGTAATCGGGGCCTCACTGGTCAAGGAGTGCAGATTGAGCTGAGCAAAGGACTACGCAAGTCTCAAAAACGGCTTTTATTCGTAAACTTAATCCGTCAGCAATTTATCTCCTAAACGTTCTCTTGGTATTAATGCGTGGCAAGCGCTTATGCTCGGGTTTTCCAATACTATTGAGAATGAATATCTAATGATGAGTTATCGTTTTACTATGTTTTTATAAAGTAGTGAAAAAACCAAATAATAAAATGCATTAGAAAAATACAATAAGTAACTGAAATATAACAATAATATATTATTTATTTGAAAGTTTTCTTATTCAGAGCAAATCTCTAAGTAAATTGCAAATGCAATGAATTAATATAATTTGACGTAAATGCAATATTGCCTATATAATAGACGCATGCATAATTGCTAGGAGATAGCATGTTAAAACCAGTCATCGATGAACATATAGTTGTATTAAAAGCATTTAGCAATGCTTGTAAAGAACTTGGGATTTCACGAGATGAAGCTAGTTTAATAGTGGGCGTAGACAAGGCCACTCTTAATCGTAATAAAAATAAAGGCTTTGACCCACAATCAAAAACCGGTGAGCTCTGTTTGCAATTCGTTCGTTTGTACAGGTCCTTATTTGCTATTTCTGGTGGTGATCACAGCTTTATGCGTCATTGGTTTAACACACATAATAAATCACTCTCTGGGAAGCCAGTAGAGCTGGTTTTATCCATTCTTGGCTTAATGCAAGTTAATCAGTATTTAGATGCAATGCGTGGCAAGGTTTAAAGCTGTGTTATTAAACACATTTTTAAACCTGGATTTAATCCAGGGTCTTTTTAAGCATACTCATACTAGAAAAAATGACAAACAAGCCAATGCTCAACAATAAACTCTTCAATAGCAAAACATCCTTGTCTGTGTATATGGGCAAAGTGTGGCGAACTGTTGAAACTCAAGAAGCAGCAGCCAGTTTAAATATTGTCGATAGCATGGAAGAGCAGGGTGTGTTGGAGTTGCTTCTGGATGGTGTAAAACCGCCATATAGAGTTGGTACAGAGAAAATGCATTACTTACTCAAAACGGCATTTCGTTACCCACCATTAAAATATGGATCACGTTTTGGCACACGTTTACTGCCTAGCTTTTACTATGCCAGTGAGCACATTAAAACCAATTTAGCAGAAACGGCTTATTATCGTTTTGTCTTTTTAGATGATATGCAAGACTCTTACAACAAGCCAATTGATTCAAAGCATTCTGTATTTTCTGTTTCTATACGTTCAGAAAAATGTCTAGACTTATGTGCGCCACACTATTCAACAATACAAAATGAACTTACACATTTAACCAGCTATTCTTATACACAGGCAGTAGGACATTGGGCGCTTGAGAATGAGGTGGAGTTAATACGATTTGAATCAGCTCGTCTCAATAATCATTCAAATTTGGCTATTGCAGAGCCCAAAGTCATTCGTTCTAAATCACCATTAGCAATCCAAAATTGGTTGTGTAGAACCACACAACAGCGTGTCAGTTTTAGTAGTCGTGATGCGGACGCACCGATTATTTTTACTATTGATGATTTCTTATT
>CALHVH010000213.1 GCA_938039225.1 uncultured Gammaproteobacteria bacterium | reverse complement strand
TGTTAGTGCTTATGCCTTGGTGCCAGCAGCTTCAGTAGCTATTGCAATACCCTTCGTCATAGGTTGCCTATGGTCAAACTCTGTTGTGACGCATTTAATTTGTGTCGTATTTTTACTCACGGCTTTAGGAGCGTATTTAGGCCCGAGTTTTGCAATAGCCCAAACTCTCGCTCCTATTCATATGCGTGCAATGTCTACAGCACTATTTTTCTTTGTATTGAATATGATTGCTTTAGGATTTGGACCAACTATAGCTGGCTTTTTAATTGATTTTTATGGAAGTAATAATAATCCATTACTTGCAACCAGAATGTCATTAACGACTGTGTCTTTTTCTTTTGTCTTGAGTCTTTTATTTTTCTTATTGGCTGCAAAAACTCTACCAAAAGACTGGGCGGCGGCTGAGGCTAGGAATGAGGCTAGTGATTAAGGAAATGAATAATAAGCTAGCCATATTGATGACCTATTAAATTAATTTGGCGGACGACTGCACGGAGGCTGAAGTTGCTGCCGTGAGAGGGGGATATACAAAATACATCCATGTATTTTGCCCTTCGGGCCATCGCTAGTGCGATGTTCACATTCCCCTCTTTTACACAGTAAATAAAAAAGGCCACCTTTTAGGTGACCTTTTTTATTTACATTGGCGGAGAGAGGGGGATTCGAACCCCCGATACGCTATTAACGTATACACGCTTTCCAAGCGAGCGCATTCAACCACTCTGCCACCTCTCCAATTTTTACTTAAGAATGTTAATTTAATAAACCTTTCTTCTGAGTCTCGCTCGCTTCGATCGCATGAGACTTCATATCATCCTGATATTTGCCCTTCGGGTAAGCTAAAGCTTATCCAAGTTTGTTCCATACAAACTTGTCAACCACTATGAGTTGCTATCCTGCAACTCACCCTTCGGGCCAATAATCTATGATTATTGTTCTGCTGAGTTCCAAACTCAGCAGTCTGCCACCTATCTGACCAACACGGATGTTGGAAATGCCGTTTATGCAGGAGCAATCAACGGCCGAATTTTTTCTTATTTTATATCTTAGGCGGCTTCTCTAAGCAAGTACCAGACGCATCTTTCTGAATAGTAGTTTTATCAGCTACAGAAACTGTAGGCGCAAGATCTTCATTATCAGGTTGTTCTAAATCGGATGGCACCTGAATCGGGCCTTGTGAACTAGCATTACGATAAGAATGGTAATCATCACAATGAACATTTGCACAAGCACCCAATGACAGAGCACCTAAAGAAATGATTATAGTTTTATATATTGCTTTCATTTTTTCTCCGAAACGCTCTAGTCAATCGACACTTACCGAGCATGTTAATGGCGTATTATATCAGCTATTGATGCCCGCTTTATCCATTGCTGCTTGCATGACGGCTTGGCCTTTTATCGTCAGCGGTAATAATGGTAAGCGCGAGGTTTCTGATTTAATTTTGCCCATTTTTTCTAATGCCCACTTAGCCGGACATGGATTAGGCTCTTTAAACAAATCACTGTGTAAAGAGATCATGTTCTGATCAATCTTAAGCGCTTTAGTTGCATCACCAGCCAAAGCAGCAGCACACATTTCACTCATTTCTTTTGGTAGTAGATTAGCCGTTACCGAAATTACTCCATCACCACCTAAGGATATGAATTCTCGACAACTTAAATCATCACCACTAAACAAAGCCAACTTACCTTTGCATTTTGCAGTTATTTCTTGGATACGGTTATCGTACTCTTTAGCTTCTTTCAATCCTATGATTCGTGGATGAGCTGAAAGTTCTAAAACTGTTTCAGGCAGCATATCCGCAACGGTTCGTCCTGGCACATTGTATAGAATAATTGGAAGATTCACGGCCTCTGTAACGGCTAAAAAATGGGCCTTAATGCCTTCTTGAGAAGGTTTATTATAATAAGGAACCACCACTAATAAAGCATCTGCACCGGCTTTTTCAACGGCCTGACTTAATTCTATGGAACTGGCTGTTGAATTAGTGCCTGAGCCAACAATAAGAGGTAAGCGTCCATTAATTACTTTTTTACTGAACCTCACTAACTCGACTACTTCGGATTGTTTTAATGTAGGTGCTTCACCTGTAGTACCTGATACTACTATGGCATTTGTTCCCGAGGCTATATGCCACTCGAGTAAATTTTTCATACTGTCAAAATCAATACTGCCATCAGTATGCATAGGAGTAATAATGGCAACAATGCTGCCGCGTAAATTAAGTGAGTTTGAATTTGCCATAGCGCTTATATAAATGGTATTGAAAATTTTAGATATTTAGAAATCAAAACAAAATGCTGGATTTTTAGCCCATTCGACTTGTTTCTTTCACATTTGTACTTTAATTGCTCATTAAAAGATCTTGCAGACTTGTATTTTAACGAGTCTTTTTGTTATTGTAACTAAAACATAGCAAAGACCTACAATACTTGAATAAACTTACACTTTCACAGTGTCACCATTCTGTCTTAAGAGACTCCAGTCTTAAGTTTACATACGTATATATAGCGATTAACAAAATCGTCGATCCATTTATTAAACAATTAAGTAAATCTTGTCTCTTTTATAAAAATTCAATTTTTTTATCCGATTTACTTTTAATAGCGCATGAGAAATAAATATGAGTACCGTAAAACTAAACCGTAAAGTCAAAAATTTAACTGCCGCAATGACATCTGAAGCAAAATTTTCCCTGAAAGACTATGCAGGAAAAAATATAGTCATTTATTTTTACCCAAAAGATGCCACCCCAGGCTGCACTATCGAAGGTCAAGAGTTTAGAGATGCAAAAGCCAAATTCTCACGCCAAAACACAGTTATATTTGGTGTATCAAAAGATAGTATTAAGTCACATGAAAAATTTAAAGAAAAACAAAAATTTAATTTTGAGTTAATTAGTGATGAAGATGAGAAGCTTTGTCAATACTTTGATGTAATAAAAGAAAAAAACATGTATGGTAAAAAATACATGGGCATTGAACGTAGCACTTTTTTAATCGGCAAAGATGCAAAATTAAAACAAGAATGGCGTAAGGTCAAAGTTAAAAACCATGTTGCTGAAGTATTAGAAGCGGTTAAAAGCTTAAATAAATCAGAAAAGTAATTTCTCTCACATTGCAAGGAACTTATGAACGCACTTCCCAATTCAGAAAGAAGTAAATCAAAAAAACTTTTTGTATTAGATACGAACGTCTTAATGCATGATCCTACGGCTTTATACCGTTTTGACGAACACGACGTTTATCTTCCAATGATTGTGATTGAAGAACTAGATGCCGGTAAAAAAGGCTTATCAGAACCAGCTAGAAGTGCCCGACAAGTTAGCCGTTTTCTCGATGAATTAATGACAGGCGTTCCTTTAGACGAAATTAATCTTGGTATTCCTCTTCCCTATGCATTTGCGCGTAATAGCGATAAAGCTGAAGCTGAATCAGGTCGTCTATTTTTTCAAACTGAAGTTTTAAGTCACCAGTTACCAGCTAGCTTGCCTGGTAGTAAAAACGACAACAATATACTAGCTACTACCTTAGCACTCATTGAGTTAGATAATTCTAGACAAGTTGTTCTGGTATCAAAGGATATAAATCTTCGTATTAAAGCCACCGCCTTAGGTGTACACGCTGAAGATTATTTCAATGATAAAACATTAGATGATGTTGATTTATTATTTACAGGCACTGAAGAACTCACAGAAAATTTCTGGGATGCTCATAGTAAAGACATGGAATCCTGGCAAGAAGAAGGTCGTTCTTACTATCGCATGCAAGGACCACAAATAGAAAATTGGCACGCGAATTTATGTTTATATGATGAGCAACAAAGTTTCTCAGCGATTGTTACTGAAATCGAAGAAAATGATTCGGCTTTAATTCGGCATGCTAGTAATTACTATAAAAACGACGTTTGGGGCATTAAGGCTAGGAACCGAGAGCAAAATTTTGCTCTTAACTTACTGATGGATCCTGAAATTGATTTTGTTACTGTATTAGGTGTAGCTGGAACTGGTAAAACTTTACTTACGCTAGCTGCAGGTTTAGCCCAAGTTTTAGACCAAAATCTTTACTCAGAAATCATCATGACACGTGTTACTGTTCCTCTTGGAAATGATATTGGGTTTCTGCCTGGAACCGAAGAAGAGAAAATGGAGCCTTGGATGGGTGCGCTTATGGATAATTTAGAGGTGCTGGCTAGTCCTCAAGAAGGTGGCAATTGGGGGCGTTCGGCAACTAATGATTTAATCCGAAATCGTATCAAAGTTCGCTCGCTTAATTTTATGCGTGGACGAACTTTCTTAAAACGCTACATCATTGTGGATGAAGCTCAAAACCTTACTGCAAAACAGATGAAAGCCCTCATTACCCGTGCAGGTCCTGGCACTAAGTTAATTTGTATGGGTAACATAGCGCAAATTGACACACCATATTTAACTGAAACTACATCTGGACTTACTTATGTAGTAAATCGTTTTAAAGACTGGGCTCATTCTGGTCACATAACACTATTACGCGGTGAACGTTCTAGGCTAGCGGATTATGCAACTGAGATTCTTTAATAATCTTGAATTATCCTTTCTAAACATAGCCTTAAGGGTTTATTATTAAAGATTAATTCATCCTAACTCCTACCCTTTTTATCGTTTCTATGCTGTAATTAGTTTTTAAATATAACTTAAAAATGGACTGCATTATGAAATCACCTATTTTCAAATTAGCAACAGTTGGTTTAAGTCTTTCGTTCACTACAATTCTCTGTGCTGGCGGTTTTCAACTAACCGAAATGAGTGCAAAAAAATTAGGTCAAGCCAACGCTGGTGCTGCAGCATACGGCGATGATGCCTCAACCATATTTTTCAATCCGGCTGGACTAGCTAAACTGGACGCTAAGCAAGTATCAACTAATATTTCAGCCGTTAATATTGAAGCTGATTTTGATAAAACCAGCGCTACCGATGCCATTGGAAATCCACTAACCGGTGGCGAAGGTGGTGACATTGGGGAGTTAGGAATCATTCCAGCAACTTTTTATGCCAGTCCTGGTGATAGCTTTTCTTGGGGAATTGGAATTCATGCTCCATTTGGCTTAACAACCAATTATGATGACGATTCTATCTTTCGCTATCAAGCCGATGAGTCTGCTGTAACTATTGTGGATATTAACCCTGCAATCGCATGGCAAGTAAATGATAACTTTGCAGTTGGTCTTGGTTTGGATGTTCAATATATGCATGTTGAACTCTCTACCACAGTTGATTATGGCGCAGTTTGCCTTGGCGCCTTAATGGATCCTGCGCTTTGTGGCAGCTTAGGCTTATTACCGCAACAAGCTGATGGATTAAATACAGTAGAAGGCGATGGCATAGCATTTGGCTGGAATGTAGGGCTTATGTGGGATGCAACTGAGGATTTAACCATTGGTTTAAGTCATCGTTCTAGCGTTGAACATGAATTAGAAGGTGACGCAATATTTAGAAATGCCCCAGACGCCTTCACAGGTATGGGACTTTTTCAAAATGGTGATATTGAAGCTGAATTTAATTCGCCTGAACTCACTATGCTTGCCGCTAAGTGGGATTTAAATGACAAATGGACACTTGCGGCTGATATCTCTCATACAAAATGGAGTAATTTTGAAGAGCTACGAATTGATTTTGAAAATCCGGCTCAACCAGACAGTGCCGAAGCTTTTGACTGGGAAGACGTACAACGTACTAGCGTGGGCCTTGAGTATAAATACTCAAATGACCTAACTCTGCGTACTGGTTACTCTGCTGATGAATCTCCGATTAACGAAGAAGAACGCAGCGTACGTCTGCCAAGTGCTGATCGCGAATGGTTTGCCTTAGGGGCATCATATCAGTGGTCTGAGAAAACTTCTTTTGATGTGGCTTATGTACGCTTATTCGTGGATGATCCTATTGCACTAGATCGCACAAGCCCTACTGGTGATCGTATAGTTGGTACATATGAAGCGGAAGCTGAAATCGTCTCCTTTCAGCTGAATCATCGTTTCTAAAGCCCTAGAATTTTTGATTTTGAAGCCTCAAACAAATTAGTTTGGGGCTTTTTTGGTTTTATGCTTCAAATTCAGTCACATAATCAGCTATTATGAACTTTACCTAGCCGTATTAGTCTGTAAAACATGATAAAAAACCTCTTAATCAGTTTAGCTACGTTTCTAATGATCGCTGGCAGTACGTTACAAGCTGCTGATGACATTTCGTCCAGAATTCCTGATTTAGGGCAACCTGAAAATCGTTATTTTTCGCAAAATCTTCAAGCCTTGTATGGCCGCCTAATATACAGCGAGTTTTATTCTAATCCAGCTTTTGTAAAAAACCCTATTATTGATGATTACATTAATAATTTAGGACTTAGAATTTTTGCTAATGTCACAGACTCTCGTTATATCCCACGGTTTTTTGTAGTAAAAGAAAAACGAATTAACGCATTTGCTTATCCAGGTGGAACAATAGGTGTACACACTGGATTGATTTTAGCGTCACAAACAGAAAGCGAACTAGCCGGCGTAGTTGCCCATGAAATTAGTCATGTTAGTCAAAACCATATCGCACGCTCAATTCAAAATTCTGCAAAACAAACGCCTCTTCAAATTCTTTCATTACTTGCGGTAGTAGCAGCCGCAAGCTCTGGGGCTGATGCAGAAGCAATAGCTGGTACGCTAAACCTAACTCAAGGTTTAATCGCTCAAAATTCTATTAATTTCACTCGCAGCCAAGAAACAGAGGCTGATCAAGTTGGCATTAGGCTTATGGAAAAAAGTGGATTTAATGTGACAGGTTTTAGAGATTTCTTTAATCGTTTAGCTAAAAGTCGGGGCAGCGATTCACTGTTTCCGATACCAGAAATGGTTATGTCGCATCCAAAACCTTCAACCCGTATAGCTGAAACTAATTCTCGCCTTACTCCAGAAAATAGTCGCACCGTACCAAATAGTTTGAGCTATGAAATAGTAAAGTCTTTGGTTGCCAATGAGCATAGACAAGATAGCGTTTTATACAAAAACCTTGTAGATACTTTTTCAGAATCTGGACGCGAATTTGATAAAGCTATTAAGCTCTATTCAAGCAACCCAGATGCAGCAATTGAAATTTTAAAAAATCTCAATAATAAAGAATTCAACCCAGACATCCATCTTCAACTTGCAATTATGCAACTACAGAAAGGCGATCAATCTTCTGCACTTAAAACCGTTGACAATGCCTTAAAGTTATTTCCTAAAAATACTTTATTAAGTATTTTTAGAGCCGAGCGCTTGCTAGAACAAAAACAATATAGTCTTGTTATTGAAGAACTGTCACAACAAGCATTAATTTCAGATCATCCTAAAATCCATGAAACTCTAGCCACTGCTTATACTAAGCTTGATAATAATATCGAAGCTTATTATCACATTAGTGAACATTATTATGGGATAGGAAATTATTACCAAGCCATGTATCAATTAGACAACGCCTTAGCTTCACCTGATATTAATGAAGAGCAGGCTCGTCGTATACAAACCCGATATGATTATATTTATAATGAATTGCCTAGAAAATTACGTGATCAACTCATAAGATCGAATCGGTATCCAAATAGTCGGCTATAAAAAACTTTTTGTTCTATTTTTTATTGTTTACGTAAAAAAACCGGCGCTTCTGAAGTTGACTCTGAGGCAGAGTATTTATAACCAGCTACTTTAAACTTCTTTAGGTCTTTTGCATTTTCAATTTGGTTTTGAATTACCCAAGCCGACATCAAGCCTCTAGCCTTTTTCGCAAAAAAACTTATCATTTTATATTTATCGGTTTTCCAATCTTTAAAAATTGGTGTAATAATTTCAGCGTTCAAGTTATCTTTTTTTACCGATTTAAAGTATTCATTCGAAGCTAAGTTCAATAAAGTCTCAGACTTCACTTTTTTTAGCTGCTTATTCAATTTTTCTGTAATTTTTGTATCCCAAAATTCATAGAGATTATTGCCATTAGCATTCTTTAAGCGAGTACCCATTTCCAAACGATAGGGCTGCATTAAATCTAAAGGTCGCAAAGCCCCATACAAACCCGATAATATTCTTAAATGCTCTTGTGCATAAACAAAATCTTCCTCACTAAAGTTTTGTGCATCAAGACCAATATACACATCACCTTTAAATGCCAATATTGCTTGTTTAGCATTACTCTTTTTAAATGGGCGCGACCAGTTTTCATAACGATCTCTATTTAGCTCAGCCAATTTAGGACTGATGCTCATCAGTTTACTGATTTGATTTAGCGAATATGAACTTAGTATATCTATCAATCCTTGACTATCGTCCAACATCTGTGGCTGAGAGAATTTTTTGGTAGGCGCAGGAGTATCAAAATCTAAAGTTTTAGCAGGCGAAATTACAATTAACATAAATGGTCCGAAGGAATTGTAGAATAATCAAAGATTAGTAATTGTACGTAAAAAGACTAGAATAGTAATAATTTTATTGTAAAACTGCTGTGAAGGTTTTTTTGCTTTATTTTTACACTATAATCAATTGCACAACTTATGACATAACATTTTTAGGACTAATATGCAGTATACGAAACTTGGCAGTAGTAATTTAGAAGTATCCAGAGCTTGTCTAGGCACCATGACCTGGGGCAAACAAAACACCCAAGCCGAAGCTGATGAGCAAATCGAATACTGCTTAAACAATGGGATTAACTTTATTGATACCGCAGAGTTGTATCCCGTTATGCCTACTGAAGACACATATGGGCATACAGAGAGCATCATTGGTAACTGGTTAAGTCGTAATCAAAGTCGTCGTAATGACTTTGTACTAGCAAGCAAAATTGCGGGCCCTGGCCTACCCTATATTCGTGATGGCGCTGGTATTACTGGTGCTGATATCATGCCAGCTATTAATGCTTCTTTGAAACGTTTAAAAACCGATACTATCGAACTCTTCCAAATTCACTGGCCGAATCGCCCTACTCCACGCTTTTCGAGACATTGGATAAATGATATTCGTGCCTCGCAATTAAACTCTGAAGAACAAAGCGCTAACATTTTAGGAATATTACTAGCATTAGGAAAGGCCGTGGATTCTGGAAAAATTCAAGCAATTGGACTTTCGAATGAAACTCCATGGGGTTTGAATGAATATCTACGCTTAAGTAAAGAACACAATCTCCCTAGGGTGGTTTCAGTCCAGAATGAGTTCAGCTTGTTACATGCAAATGACTTTCCGTTGTTATTAGAAAGCTGTACTTTAAATGATGTGGCGTATTTACCATGGTCGCCACTGGGAGGTGGCGCTTTAACGGGTAAATATGCCGGCGGCGTTCGCCCTGAAGCCAGTCGTTGGAGCTTAGAACAGCGTCATGGCAT
>CALHVH010000212.1 GCA_938039225.1 uncultured Gammaproteobacteria bacterium | reverse complement strand
ATTTACATCCTGTATTTACACAAAAGTCGGCTATAATGCTCGGCTTATTATTGCGAGCGTGGCGGAATTGGTAGACGCGCTGGATTTAGGTTCCAGTATGGAAACATGTGAGAGTTCGAGTCTCTCCGCTCGCACCACTTTTAATTTGTGTAATTAAACATAGAAATCAATAAACTCATTACTCGAGTTAAAAATAATTACCACAACAATTTGAAAAATATTTTTAAGGTTCATTATGGCAGCTGAATTACAAATTTCATTAGAAAACTCTGACGGTTTAAGTCGCACTCTTCGGGTAGAAATTCCTGCAGAGAATATTGATAGCGAAGTAACTAAACGTTTAAAGACTGTTGGTAAAAAAGCTAAACTAAAGGGTTTTCGTCCAGGTAAGGCGCCATTAAAAGTTATCCGTCAAAACTACGGTGCCGAAGTACGCAATGAAGTACTAGGCGATTTGATTCAAAAGTCGTATAGCGAAGCTGTAGTACAAGAAAAGTTAAATCCAGCAGGCAATCCAAACATTAAACCGGAACTTAGTGAAGCGGGTAGTAATTTCACCTACACGGCAACTGTTGAAGTTTATCCAGAAATTAAATTACAAGGTTTAGATTCTTTAAATATTGAACGTCCAGTGGTTGAAATTCAAGACACGGATGTTGAAATGATTATTGAAAATATGCGTCATCAAAAATCACAATGGGAATCAGCTACTCGTAAAGCGCGTAAAGGTGATCGAGTAACAATTGATTTTGTCGGAAAAATCGATGGCGAAGAATTTGCTGGCGGTAAAGCTGAGAGTACCCCAGTTGTTCTAGGTGAAGGTCGTATGCTTCCGGATTTTGAAAAAGGTATGGAAGGCATTAAAGCTGGCGAAGTTCGCGAAGTAGAGGTTCAATTCCCTGATGATTATCACAGTGAAGACTTAAAGGGCAAAAAAGCTATTTTCGAAATTTCTGCTGAAGTGGTCGAAGCTAAAGTATTACCTGAAATTGATGAAGAGTTCTGTAAAGGCTTTGGTGTTGAGTCTGGTGATGTCACCGATTTAAGAGCAGAAGTTCGTAATAATATGCAAAATGAATTAGCTACCGCGATTGAGGCGAAAACCAAAGACAGTGCAATGACTGCACTGCTTGAGGCAAACCCAATTGAAGTGCCTAATTCTTTGGTAGACCAAGAAGTACATTCTCTGCAGCATGATTGGATGCAACGCATGGGACTTCCAAATGATCATAGTTACCATCCTCCTGCAGAACAGTTTGTTGATGAAGCAAAACGTCGTGTGCGTTTAGGTTTGCTTATAGGTGAATATGTAAAGGTTGAAGAAATCAAAGTTGAGAAAGAAGACATTGATGCTCAACTAGCCAAGCTGACTGATGGTTATGAAGAGCCAGAAGCAATGATTAATGCTTACAAAACTAATCAACAAGCAATGCAGCAAGTTCAAATGATGTCACTTGAAGGTAAAGTAGTACAGAATTTATTAGAGAAAGCTACAGTAACTGATAATAATTCTGACTTCCAAACCATCATGGATGTGAAAGCACTTTCGTAAAAGTTAATGTTTGAGTGTTTACTATTTTGAGTAAAATTTGAACTTTTAATACTGTTACTCAAGCGTATACTATAAGTCCGTTGTAAGCTTAGGCTGCAACGGATTTATTGTATGTAAAACAGAATAATGACTAATGAGTATCGAGAAGGTATCAGTATGAGTAGAAATATATTTAATCCCACGTCGCAAACAGAGACTTCGGTAACGTCTGGTATGGGGCTAATTCCAATGGTTGTTGAGCAAACCGCTAGAGGCGAGCGCTCATATGATATTTTTTCACGTCTCTTAAAAGAGCGCGTTATTTTTGTGGTTGGACCTATAGAAGATCATATGGCTAATTTAATTGTGGCTCAGTTATTATTTCTTGAATCAGAAAATCCGGATAAAGATATTCATATGTATATTAACTCTCCTGGTGGAGTGGTAACTGCAGGGTTGTCGGTTTATGACACGATGCAATTTATTAAACCGGATGTGAGTACTATTTGTATGGGACAAGCTGCCAGTATGGGCGCCGTCCTATTAGCCGCTGGAGCAGCAGGCAAACGTTTTTGTTTACCGCATTCTAGAGTGATGATTCATCAAGTCTTAGGTGGTGTTCAAGGACAAGCTACGGATATTGATATTCATGCTCGTGAAATCCTCAAAATACGTGATCGTTTAAACCAAATCCTTGCAACACATACTGGCCAGGATATTGAAACCATTGCTAATGACACTGAACGTGATAATTTCATGGATGCAGAGATGGCAAAAGCTTATGGCTTGATTGATGACATACTACTTGCTCGTCAGCAACCTATTACAACTGACTCTTCAAGTTAATAATTGCTCTGAGTAAAGTTGCTAAGCCAGGGAGTCGAATCTAAGCAAAATGGTTCGGCTTTTTGTGTATTTGCAGCATGAGTAAAATTAAAATTTTGCTTTGAACGCGAATATAACAATTTCATTAACTAGTTGATTTAATTGAATGTATGCCTGAAATTTATGCAAAATATGCACATTATGCTGTTTTTGCGCGAATTTCGGACATCTTTTGACTGTGAATCACCCCATGGTTTAGAGGCTTACGTTACAATTATGGCAAGATTTATAAAATAAGCGCGTATGCGATTTAAGGTATTGAATTAATGAGTGAAACCACCGCAAGTGACGACGGCAAACTTCTGTATTGTTCGTTTTGTGGCAAAAGCCAACATGAAGTCCGCAAACTAATTGCTGGACCGTCGGTCTATGTATGTGACGAATGTGTTGAGCTATGTAACGATATTATCCGTGAAGAATTGGATGACACCAGTGAATTCAATATTGATAATTTACCAAAGCCCAAAGAAATCAATAAAATTCTAGATGAGTATGTCATCGGACAGGTTCAGGCTAAAAAAGTATTATCGGTTGCCGTTTACAACCACTACAAGCGTCTCAATTCAAGAATGAATGCGAGCAAAGATGATATTGAACTACAGAAGAGTAATATTCTTTTAGTGGGTCCAACTGGTTCAGGTAAAACTTTGCTGGCTGAAACCTTAGCAAGAATGTTGGATGTACCTTTTACCATTGCGGATGCAACCACCTTAACGGAAGCTGGTTATGTTGGTGAAGATGTTGAAAACATCATTCAAAAGTTATTACAAAAATGTGATTATGATGTTGATAAGGCTCAAACCGGAATCGTTTATATTGATGAAATTGATAAGGTATCACGTAAATCTGAAAATCCATCAATTACTCGAGACGTATCGGGCGAGGGCGTACAACAAGCATTACTAAAACTGATTGAAGGCACGGTAGCTTCTGTTCCTCCACAAGGTGGTAGAAAACATCCTCAACAAGAATTTTTACAAGTGGATACCTCAAATATCTTATTTATCTGTGGTGGAGCTTTTGCTGGTTTAGATAAAGTCATTCTTAATCGTACAACTAAAAGTGGTATAGGTTTTATTGCTGAAGTTCAAAGTAAGGATGTTGAAAAACAAGCCGTATCAGTTTTGCCAACCGTAGAGCCGGAAGATTTAGTTCAATACGGTTTAATTCCAGAGTTTGTGGGTCGTTTACCGGTATTGGCTATTTTAGAATCCTTGGATGAAGAGGCTCTAATGTCTATTTTAGTAGAGCCTAAAAATGCTCTAACTAAACAGTATCACCGCCTATTTGAACTTGAAGGTGCTGAGCTAGAGTTCCGCGAAGATGCTTTACGCGCTATTGCGAAAAAAGCCATGAAACGTAAAACCGGTGCTAGGGGCTTGAGAACGATTTTAGAAAAAGTGCTTCTAGATACTATGTATGATTTACCTTCCATGGAAAATGTAAGCAAAGTTGTTTTAGATGAACAAGTGGTAGAAGGTGAGTGTGATCCTTACATTATCTACGAAACCTCAGAAAAACAACGACAACAAGATTTGATGTTGGCGCAACGCCTTGCCAGTGGCGACTGAACAGATTTAACAGTCGTATGTGTTTAAGGTCCGTGCTGAATAACTACTCACGGGCCTTTTTTATTGCCTAAGTATTAGGCTGGCTTTGTAGCTATTTTGTGACTAAGAACAAAGAAATAACATAAAGCTTGAAATATAGTTGAACGTCACCATGTCTGGTATATACAACCCAAACAAGAATGGGTATTAAATGAGATTGAACTATGTCTACTGAAAATATGATTAAAGAAATACCAGTTTTACCACTTCGTGATGTGGTGGTTTATCCGCATATGGTTATCCCTCTTTTTGTGGGTCGTGAAGTGTCCACCAGTGCTTTAGAAGAAGCAATGCGTGATACTAAGCAAATTCTTTTATTGACTCAATTGTCTGCTGATGTCGACGAGCCTACTGTAAAAGATGTATTTAGCACCGGCACAGTGGCTAATATTTTACAAATGGTGAAGCTCCCGGATGGCACCGTTAGGATTTTAGTTGAGGGCGTTTCACGTGCTGCTGTTGTTAGCTTACGTGTTGAAGATCATTTTATTGCTGATGTTAATTTACTTGAGCAATTAGACTTGTATTCAGATGCTGAAAAAGACGTTTTACAACGTTCGGTGAATGAGCAATTTGAAGCCTATGTAAAATTGAATAAAAAAATACCGTCTGAGGTTTTAACCACCTTAGTTGGTATTGATGAGTTGTCTCGTTTTGCAGACACTATAGCAGCGCATATGACTTTAAAAGTTGAAGATAAGCAAAAGCTTTTAGAATTTGATGATGTTCGCGAACGCCTTGAATATATTTTGCTTTTAATTAGCAATGAAATGGAAGTGCTTGAACTGGAAAAACGTATCCGTGGACGTGTAAAGCATCAAATGGAAAAAAGTCAGCGAGAGTACTATTTGAATGAGCAAATGAAAGCCATTCAAAAGGAACTGGGCGATGGCGAAAACGGTACCAATGAAAATGACGAGATGGCTAATAAGATTGAAGCTGCCGGCATGAGTAAAGAGGGTGCTGAGAAAGCTGCAGCTGAACTTAAGAAACTTAAGATGATGTCTCCAATGTCTGCAGAAGCCACAGTAACGCGTACTTATATAGACTGGTTAGTCAAATTACCTTGGAACAAAAGTAGCAAGATTCGAAACAATTTATCGGCTGCTGAAGAAATTTTAGAAGAAGATCATTTTGGACTTGAAAAAGTTAAAGAAAGAATCCTTGAGTATTTAGCTGTTCAACAACGAGTTAAAAAACTGAAAGGTCC
>CALHVH010000211.1 GCA_938039225.1 uncultured Gammaproteobacteria bacterium | reverse complement strand
AATGTGGCGGCCTTTACTAACTTGACACAAGATCATCTTGATTATCATGATGACATGTCATCGTATTTATCAGCAAAAGCAAGATTATTTGCTTTTGACTCGTTAAGCGCTGTGATTTTGAATGCTGATGAACTGTCGTTTGAGATTTTAAAAAACCAAACTAAAGCTGATGTAAATATCTTGACTTATTCTAGTTTGGGTAATGCAAAAGCCAGCTTGAATGCACAAGGTGTAGAGTTAACCTCTTTACACACGACTATGAAAATTTCGTATTTGGACAATGAGTATGAGTTTGTAAGTAAGTTGTTGGGGCATTTTAATGTAGCAAATTTGCTACTGGCTTTATCAGTAATGAAATCTTACGGTTATGCTTTAGATAATTTAATTTTGGCAGTAGAAAAGCTAATGCCGCCAAGTGGTCGTTTAGAGTGTTTTGGAGAGCCGCATACTCCTAAAGTTGTGATTGATTACGCTCATACTCCTGATGCTTTAGAAAAAGCCTTAACTACGTTGAAAACAATCAGCAATAACGATTTGTCTACAGTATTTGGTTGTGGGGGAGACAGAGACAAAACAAAACGTGCTCTGATGGGAGTAATTGCTCAACGTTATGCACAACGTATTTATTTAACTGATGATAACCCTAGAACTGAATCTTCACTTGAAATTCTTAATGACATTAGAAGTGGTATGCAAGAAAGTAAAAATATAAAAATAATTCCCAATCGCTCAGAAGCAATTAAAACCAGTATCAGTGAAGCCAGTAAGCACGATATTATTTTGATTGCTGGAAAGGGTCATGAAGATTATCAAGTAATTGGAACGGAAAAAATACCATTCAGCGATCAATTGCATGCACAAGCGGCTTTGCAGAAATGGCAGGAGATACGCTCATGATGGCAGATCTTAAAACTTTAGCAAAAATTGTTGATGGAAAATTAGTTGGTACTAATGCAGATTTTCATGCGGTTTCTACCGATAGCAGAAGTATAGAGTTTAACCAATTGTTTGTTGCTTTAGTTGGCGATAATTTCAATGGCAATAAATTCATGATTAAGGCTCAAGAAGCGGGTGCTGCCGGTGCTTTGGTTTCTGAGCCAAATAAGAAGGCGCTGATTGATCAGGTTGTGGTAGATGATACGCTGATTGCCTTGCAAAAATTTGCTATGTATTGGCGCAAGCAATTTTCTATTCCTTGCGTAGGTATTACCGGTACTAATGGTAAGACTACAACTAAAACCATGCTAAAAGAAATCTTAGCTCAATCGCATAATGTGCATGTAACAAAAGGTAATTTTAATAATGATATTGGCGTACCAATGACCTTATTGGAATTACAAGATAAGCATGAATTTTCGGTTATTGAAATGGGTGCAAATCATCGTGCTGAGATTGGTTTTTTAGCAAAAATGGCTAAACCGAAAATTGGCATAATTACCAATACAAGTGTTGCGCACCTTGATGGGTTTAAAAATCTTGAAGGTGTAGTTCGAACAAAGGCTGAATTGTTTCAAAACTTACCCAATGATGGTGTTGCAATTATTAATGCTGAGTCGAAAGGGTCTCTTTTTCTAAGTAAAGTTGCAAGACAATGCGAGCAGATAAATTTTGGGTTTTCTAAAAACACTGATATTCGAATCTCAAATTTAAGAGTGGAAGAAAGTAAACATTCGGTAAAACAAATTTTCACCATTAGAACACCAGATTGGCAAACAGAAATCGAGTCATATTTATTGGGCCCGCATAATGCTTTAAATGCCGCTGCTGCAACTGCCGCAGCTTATGTCTTAGATGTGGCTCAGGAAGATGTCGTTCATGGTCTGCAAGGCATGCATCCAGTAAAAGGTAGGTTTAATTTGCATGAACTAGGCACTGGTGGCTGGTTAATTGATGATTGTTATAACGCGAATCCAGAATCCATGCGTGTGGCTATTGAAACGGCAATTAAATTGAATCATCCGGTGTGGTTTGTTATGGGTGATATGTTCGAAATGGGTGCTTCTGCTGAAAAACATCACTCTGCTATTGGCGCTTATGCAAAAAAATGTGGCGTTGAAAGATTGTTTGCAGTTGGCAATCAAACAAAAACCAGCGTAGATGCTTTTGGTGAAGGTGGCTTGTGGTTTAAGAGTTTGGAATCATTAAACACTCACTTAAATCAAATCATGGCTTCCTGTGCCGATCCTGTGACCGTTTTGGTTAAAGCCTCACGCGGTATGCATTTTGAAAAAGTTGTTCAAGAGGTCAATAAACATTTCATTGAAGCAACTGGTAAATATAGAAAATTAACCATTCCAACAGCGGGGCATATTTGATGCTTTTATTTTTAGCAGAGTTTCTTGAGGCGTATGTTTCGGGTTTTAATGTCTTTAAGTATCTGACTATGCGAGCAGTTTTAGGGGCGCTTACCGCTTTAACAATTTCATTAGCGATTGGACCATGGATGATTAATCGTTTGAGTGCAAAACAAATTGGTCAGGTGATTCGTGAAGACGGTCCTCAATCACATTTAAGTAAAGCTGGAACGCCAACCATGGGTGGTACTTTAATTGTGGTCACGATTGCTATTAGTACTCTGCTATGGGGTGATTTGGCTAATAAGTTCGTTTGGTTGGTTTTGATTGTGACTGTGGGTTACGGGATTATTGGATTTTATGACGATTACCAAAAAATAAAATTTGGCAATTCAAAAGGGTTGTCAGCACGTGGAAAGATATTTTTCCAATCAATTATTGCTTTAGTAGCAGCATGGTTTTTATTTAAGTGGAATACCGGTGTTATTGATGGACATAGTCTAATTATTCCTTATTTAAAAGATGTAGCAATACCGCTTGGAATTGGATCTGCACTATTAACTTACTTAGTTATTGTTGGAACAAGTAATGCCGTAAATTTAACAGATGGTTTAGATGGTTTAGCAATCATGCCAGTAGTTTTGGTAGGTGGAGCCTTGGGCTTATTTGCTTATGTATCGGGTAATGTGAATTTTTCTGATTATTTAGGTATTCCGTATATCCAAGGCGTCGGTGAGTTATTTGTATTTTGTGCAACTATTGGTGGTGCAGGTTTAGGCTTTTTATGGTTTAACACTTATCCAGCCCAAGTGTTTATGGGTGATGTGGGTGCATTAGCGCTTGGTGCTGCATTAGGTGTGGTTGCTGTTGCCGTTAAGCAAGAGCTGATTTTATTCATCATGGGTGGAGTTTTTGTGATGGAAGCAGTGTCGGTTATTTTGCAAGTTGGATCATACAAATTACGTGAGAAGCGAATTTTTAGGATGGCACCTTTGCATCATCATTATGAATTGAAAGGCTGGGCTGAGCCGAAAGTAATTGTACGTTTCTGGATAATTACTGTGGTTTTAGTATTGGTTGGATTGGCTAGTTTAAAAATCAGATAAGAGTAGAAAGATAGTAATTAAATGCAAGTAAATTCTTTACATTCAAAACAGACTGCATCAGTTGTTCTCGGGTTGGGAGCAACTGGATTGTCGTGTTTGGAGTACTTGCATGGCAAGCAAAATATTATTGCCTGCGATGATCACCTTGATGAGACAAGGCAGTTTGAGTTGCAAAAAAAGTTTGCTCAAATTGAGTTTTTAAGTACTTCTGAATGTATGCAGAGATCTGATATCAATGAAATTATTGCTTCACCTGGAATATCAGATGCACACCCGTTAGTTGCAAAAGCCCTTACAGCGAATTTGCCAGTTATTTGCGATATTGAACTATTTGCCAAAGCTGAGCAAGGTCCTGTCATTGCAATAACTGGAACTAATGGGAAAAGTACAGTTGTGAGCTGGTTGCAACATGTATTAAATTCAGTGGGTAAAGTATGTTTATTGGCCGGAAACATTGGAATACCTGCGTTGAGAGCCTTAAAGAGTGAGCATGAAATTAGTGTATTAGAGTTGTCGAGTTTTCAATTAGAAAGAACCTATTCACTTGCTCCTGAAGTTTCGCTTATTTTGAATTTAAGTTCTGATCATCTTGACAGGTATGCTGATGAAGCCGCTTACCAACAAGCAAAAGAACGTATTTATCAGAATGCGCAAACGGTTGTCATTAATCGAGATGCTCAAGAATTTTCATTACCTCATACCCTGAAACAAACGCTAAGTTTTGGTTTGTCTGAATCTGACAAAGATTTTGGAGTCATTGTGAAGGATGGTGTTCGTTACTTAAGTTTCAAGGGTGGTGTGCTGCTCTCCTGTAATGAGCTTCCACTTATTGGCGAGCATAATGTGTCAAATGCTTTGGCGGTTCTAGCTTGTGCTGCGGCAGTTGGTGTGAGTCCAAATGAGGCTCTTCCTAGTTTAGTTGAATTTAAAGGGTTGTCACATAGAACAGAGCTTATAGCTGATATTAATGGCGTTCGTTATGTCAATGACTCAAAAGCAACCAATGCTGGAGCAACTGTTGCAGCTGTCAGTGGTGACATAAATAATATTATATTAATTGCAGGTGGAGATGCTAAACAAGCTGACCTAGCTCCATTACAACAGGCATTCGAAGGAAAACTTAAGCACGCAATTCTTTTAGGACAGGATGCTCATCAATTGGATAATATCTTAAACGCAATTGCGCCATGTTCTCATGTAGAAAATTTAAAAGATGCTGTGAGTTTGGCATCTAAACTCAGTGAAATCGGAGATACAGTTTTATTATCGCCTGCTTGTTCTAGCTTGGATATGTTTAAAAGTTATATTCATCGTGGTCAAGAGTTTGCTGCTGCTGTGGAGGGCTTGTTAGATGACTAGCTTAGCATTGAGCAATAAGTTGATGCCTAACTCGACGGGTGCTGCACCTAATCGTTCTACAATCACTAATATTGAGGGCACCTTAGATTTACGCTTACTTAGTATTTGTTTATTACTCTTATTGATTGGTGTAGTGATGGTTTACTCTGCATCAATTGCAAGTGCAGAAAAACAGTTCGGTGCAGCAAATTATTATTTGAACCGTCATTTAATATTTATTTGCTTAGGTTTGATTTGTGGTTTTATAACTTATTCTATACCCACAAATTTATGGCAACGCTTACGCTGGTTATGTTTACTTGTCGTTTTTGTGTTATTGGTGTTGGTATTGATTCCAGGAATTGGAAAAGTTGTAAATGGATCGAGACGTTGGATTGATTTAGGTTTATTTGGTTTGCAAGCTTCTGAATTAGCAAAATTAGGTGTCATTATATTTTTAGCCGGCTATTTAGTTAAGCAGCAAAAAAATGTTGAGCAAAGTTTTAGTGCATTTATACGTCCTCTGATTGTTGTGGTTCTGCTAGGAATCTTATTAATGCTAGAGCCTGATTTTGGAGCTACTGCAGTATTGATGGGTATCACGATGGGTATGTTGTTCTTGGGTGGCGTACGTATTCTGCATTTTATAATTTTTATGTTGATTTCTGTAGCTTCACTATGGAGTGTTGCTATTTCTAGTCCTTATAGAGTTAAGCGAATTATGTCTTTCTTAGATCCTTGGGAACATTCTCAGGATAGTGGCTATCAATTAGTGCAGTCCTTAATTGCAATTGGACGAGGTGAATGGTTCGGTGTTGGCTTGGGTAACAGTATGCAAAAATTGTTCTACTTACCTGAGGCGCATACAGATTTTGTTTTTGCAATATACGCTGAAGAATTTGGATTGCTTGGTGTGGTTTTTTTGATTGCACTGTTTGTATACTTGTTGTTACGGGCTTTTAACATTGCACGAGTGGCAATGAGTGTCTCAAGACCCTATCAGGCTTATCTTGCTAGTGGTATTGGTATTTGGATTGGCTTACAAGCCTTAGTAAATATTGGGGTGAATCTTGGTGCATTGCCAACTAAAGGTTTAACCCTGCCACTAATTAGTTATGGCGGAAGTAATCTTATTACAATTTGTATTGCATTGGCATTGTTATTACGTGTGCATAAAGAGAATATTCAGTCTCAACTTGGGTATTCGAAAAAAACCGTCGTGAAAAAGTCAGTCGTAAAAAAACCAGTTATATCTAAGGAGGAAGTGTAATGACAAACACATTAGCTCCTATAGTGGTTATGGCCGGTGGAACAGGTGGGCATATTTTTCCAGCATTGGCTGTGGCTAAAATTTTAGAAAAAAATAATTGTCCAGTGACTTGGATTGGAACGCCTAATAGTATGGAATCTCGTCTTGTGCCGCAAAATGGTATTGCAATTCGTTATGTTGATATACAAGGATTACGTGGTAAGGGGCTTGTTACAAAATTATTATTTCCCTTACGTTTACTTAAATCTATATTCCAAGCAAAAAAAATTGTTAATGAAATTAAACCTGCTGCAGTCTTGGGAATGGGTGGCTTTGTTACGGGTCCGGGTGGTATTGCAGCGTGGATGAGTGGTAAACCATTACTTATACATGAACAGAATGCCGTTGCTGGTATGACAAATTCGTATTTAGCTAAAGTTGCTAAACATGTATATGAAGCTTTTCCAAATAGTTTTAAAAGATATCAAGATGCTGTAGAAGTTGGTAACCCAATTCGTTCTGAAATTAAAAAATTGCACACACAAACAAAAGAAAAATTTGATTCTGAAAGGCCATTACGTTTGTTGATAATTGGCGGTAGTTTAGGAGCATTGGTTTTGAATGAAACTGTTCCTAAATCGATTGCGTCTCTTTTTGCTCAGCAAGTTATTAGTAAAGAAAATATTACTATTCGTCATCAAACCGGTAAAACAACTTATCAACAAGCGCTTGATGCCTATGCTGCTGCCGATGTTGATGCTGAAATAAGTGAATTTATTAGTGATATGGCTGATGCTTATAGATGGGCAGATATTATTATTTGCCGAGCTGGTGCATTAACCGTTAGTGAAGTTTCTGCTGCAGGAGTTCCTGCGATTTTTGTTCCGTTTCCATTAGCGGTTGATGACCATCAACGTAAGAATGCCGATGTTTTAGTTAAGCAAAATGCGGCAAAAATGATTATGCAAGTAGCATTAAGTCCTGAAAATTTGGCAGAAACTCTTATAGAACTGATCAAAAACCCAGATCAAATGACGGAGATGAGTGAAAAGGCTAAAAACTTAGCAAAATTAGAGGCTGCAAACATCATTGCAGAACAATGTTTAAGCTATGCGAGGCGGGCGGCATGAGTGATTCAATGCATAGAATAAAACATATTCACTTTGTTGGTATCGGTGGTGCTGGTATGGGTGGTATTGCTGAGGTCTTATTAAACCTTGGTTACGATGTGAGTGGTTCAGATTTGAATGAAAGCTCAATGACTGAGCGCTTAGTCTCAATGGGCGCGACAGTAGTTATTGGGCATGCCGCAGAAAATATTAAGACTGCAGATGTTGTTGTTCGCTCTACTGCAATTCCGTCTACGAATGTTGAAGTGAGTGCGGCACAAGCAAAACGTATTCCAGTGGTTAGAAGAGCTGAAATGTTGGCAGAGCTTATGCGTTTTAAATTTGGTATAGCAATAGCGGGTACCCATGGTAAAACAACAACCACTTCATTAGTTGCCAGTATTTTAGCTGAAGCGGGTATGGATCCAACCTTTGTAATTGGAGGTTTGTTAAATTCTACCCAGTCAAATGCAAAACTTGGTACAGGTAAATATTTGGTAGCAGAAGCGGATGAAAGTGATGCCTCATTTTTACATTTACAACCAATTTTAGCGGTTGTGACTAATGTTGATGTAGATCACTTAAGTACTTATGAGGGTGATGTTAGTCGTCTGTATCGTTCGTTTACTGATTTCTTATCAAATTTACCTTTTTATGGAACAGCTATCATGTGTGGTGATGATAGTGGGGTACAAAAAGTGTTGCCACATGTATCACGTCGTATAGTGACTTATGGGTTAAATGAGGATGTTGATGTTCGAGCTATAAATGTAGAGCAAAATAATTTCCAAACCAACTTTACGGTACAACGAGATGGCTTTTCAGAACTGAATATTCAACTTAATATGCCAGGTTTGCATAATGTAAGGAATTCGCTCGCTGCAATTATTATTGCACAGGAAATTGGAGCGGATGATGAATCGATAGTAAAGGCTTTGTATAACTTTGATGGAATTGGGCGTCGTTTCGAGCAATTAGGCTTAGCACCTGTAAAAGCGGGCCAAGTTACGATTGTAGACGACTATGCACATCACCCGGTTGAGCTTGCAGCAACCCTGCAAGCTGCTAAACAAGTTTGGCCAAATAAACGTATTGTTACTGTATTTCAGCCGCATCGATTTTCTCGTACGCAAGACTTAATGGATGACTTTACACAAGTTTTGGCAGAGGTAGATCAGTTATTGTTAACAGAGGTTTATCCAGCTGGTGAGAAAGAAATTCCCTCTGCAAATAGCCATGCTTTAGCTCGTGCGATTCGTGTTCGAGGCAAAGTTGAGCCAATTTTGATTTCTGATTTAGATCAAATTGCTGACAGTATTAATGATATTGCCCAAGACGATGATGTGATATTGCTGATGGGAGCAGGAAGCATTGGTACAGTTTCTAAAAATCTTGTGAAAAACCTTACGGACTTACAAGATGAGGGGCGAAATTAATGCAAACCAATAAAATGCAACGCATAACTCGTTCTGTAAATGATGCTAATGACTTTGGAAAAGTAGCCGTATTGTATGGTGGTAATTCTGCTGAACGTGATGTGTCTTTGATGAGTGGCCAAGCTGTCTATACTGGTTTAATCGAAAAAAATGTTGATGCTCATTTAATTGATTTGCAATCTTATGATCTGCAAAATTTAGGTAGTGAAAAGTTTGATCGGGTTTGGATAGCGTTACATGGTCGAGGTGGTGAGGATGGTACCTTGCAAGGTGCGCTTGAATATCTAGGAATTCCATATACCGGTTCAGGTGTGCTGGGCTCGGCCTTGTGTATGGACAAATTACGTTCTAAGCAAGTCTTTTTATCTGAAAATCTGCCGACTCCTAAGTGGATGTTGGTAGATGCACAAACCACAGTGGATGACTTGTTAATGACGCTTGGCTTACCTTTAGTTATTAAGCCTTCAAATGAAGGTTCGAGTATTGGTATGAGTATCGTGCATGAATCACAAGAATTAGAGCGAGCAATCCAAGACGCATTGAAATTAGATGCAAGTAGTATTGCTGAACAATACATTGATGGTAAAGAAATCACGGTAAGTGTTTTGCATGATCAAGTCTTACCTATGATACATATTGAAACGCCAAGAACCTTTTACGATTATGAGGCAAAGTACTTTTCGGATAACACTAAATATCATTGCCCTGCGAGTTTATCTGAGCGTTTAGTGACACAATTAAGTGAGATCACTTTGCAGGCATTCAAAGCGTTGAACGCCTATGGCTGGGGACGAGTTGATCTTATGCTGGATAGAAACGAGCAACCGTATTTGCTTGAAATAAATACATTGCCGGGTATGACATCGCATAGTTTAACGCCTATGTCAGCTGCTGCAGTCGGAATTAATTTTGCTGATTTAGTTTGGAAAGTATTAGAAACCAGTTTTGTGAAGGAGGGTGTGTAATGGCAAAACGTATGGCAAGAAACCTTCCTAAAAAAAGAAATACTGAGCTTGAAAAAGCCCTTAGACAGCAAAGAATAACCGGCTTTATTAAGAAGGCTAGTGTGCTGACTGTTTTGTTATCTACATTGGTCTCTTTAGCTTATTTGTCATACCAAGCTTTAGATAAGCCTTTGGACAAAGTGGGTTTAAATGCTCGTTTTGAAAGAGTTAATCCTTTAGAAATTGAAAAAGTGTTGAGTAATTATAAGCAGGCAAAATTTCTTTCTATTGATTTGATTGCATTGCGACAAGAATTAGAGCAAGTGGCTTGGGTTGATGTTGCAGAAATTCGTCGTAGTTTTCCTGCGAAGTTAATGATAACGCTAACCGAGCATGTTGCTGCAGCACGTTGGGGAGAGTCTGGCTTATTAAATACGCGAGGCGAGTTAATTTTGAAACAAGCTAAATATTTACCACCTGAACTTCCTCGCTTAGAAGGTCCAGAAGGTAGTGAATGGCGGGTTGCACAGAAGTACTTAGAGTTAAGAAAAACAGTTTTGGCTTTTGGTCTGAATGTCGAGTTTTTAGGAATAGATGCACGTGGTGCATGGCGTTTTGATTTATCTAACGGTATGCAAGTAAAAATTGGTCGTGAAGCAACAGACCAACGATTTTATCGCTTTGAAAAACGGGTATTGCCATTGTTATTTAAATTAGAGAGAAATGTGCAAAGCATTGATATGCGTTATAGCAACGGTTTTGCTGTTGAGTGGCAAAATTTGGAGCCAGGTGAAAATAGTTCAAACGTGAATGAGCAAAAAAGTAATACAACAACTAAGCAAAATAAACATATTCAACAAATAAGTAAACTTTTAGGAGAGATTAAGCATGCCTAAACAAACCGATAGAAATTTAATCGTCGGGCTTGATATCGGCACATCGAAGATAGTTGCCTTAGTCGGGGAATTAAATGATGAAAACCAAGTTGAAGTTATTGGTTTGGGTACGAGTGTGTCTAATGGCTTAAAAAAAGGCGTGGTTGTAAATATTGAAGCCACTGTTGAATCCATACAACGTGCTGTTAGTGAAGCAGAGATGATGTCGAATTGTCAGATTACTTCAGTTTTTGCAGGTATTGCCGGTAGCCATATTAACAGTATGAGTTCGACGGGCGTAGTGAAGATTGTTGATGGCGAAGTTGATGAAGATGATGTGAGCCGAGTTGTAGAAGCGGCTCGCGCAATGGATATTCCTGATAATCAGAGAATATTACATGTCTTACCCCAAGAATTTATTATTGATAGACAAGAGGGTATTCGTGAGCCAATCGGAATGTCTGGCGTTAGATTAGAAGCCAAAGTACATATGGTCACCTGCGCTGAAAGTGCGGCGCAAAACATAATTAAGTGTGTTCAACGATGTGGTTTAGAAGTAGAGAATATTGTGCTTGAGCAGCTTGCTTCAAGTTATTCAGTGCTTACTGAAGATGAAAAAGAGCTTGGGGTTTGTTTGGTTGATATTGGAGGTGGAACTACTGATATTGCGGTTTTCTTTGGAGGAGCAATCCAATACACAGCCGTAATTCCAATTGCTGGCGACCAAGTTACCAATGATATTGCAATCGTAATGCGTACCCCAACTAAAAATGCCGAAGAAATTAAAATTAAATACGCCTGTGCGCTTTCGCAATTAGTTGGTGAAGATGAAAGTATTGAAGTACCAAGTGTTGGTGATAGACCGGCTCGTAGATTAGCACGAAGTACTTTGACTTCTGTTGTTGGCCCGCGTTACGAGGAGTTATTTACCTTAGTTCGTTATGAACTTCAACGTAGTGGATTTGAACAATTGATACCTGCTGGTGTAGTACTGACTGGCGGCACATCAAAAATGGAAGGTGTAGTTGAACTTGCCGAAGAAATTTTCCACACCCAAGTACGTTTGGGCGAGCCAACACACGTTGTTGGTTTAGCTGATGTAGTGCGTAATCCAATACATGCAACAGGTGTTGGCTTGCTGTTGTATGGAAAAAATCATTATTTGAATGAGCCAAATAGTCAGCCAATGACTACTAGTTTAAAAGATATTTTTGAACGTATGTTGGGTTGGTTTAAGAAAAGTTTTTAGAGTTTAAGAGTAATTTATTGATTGCAAACCCAATAAGTTATTTTTGAAAAAAGTGTGGCTAGAAGGTCACAATTTAACAATCAGAGGAGATACAAAATGTTTGAATTAATGGATTCCAGTCGCCAGAGCGCTGTTATCAAAGTAATTGGAGTTGGAGGCGGCGGTGGTAATGCTGTTGCTCATATGATGTCAGCAGGTATTGATGGCGTTGATTTTATTTGTGCGAATACCGATGCTCAAGCTTTAGGAAATTCTAAAGTTAAGACTGCACTACAAATTGGTTGTGGCATTACTAAAGGTTTAGGTGCGGGCGCTAACCCTGACATTGGTCGTCAAGCGGCAATGGAAGATCGTGATCGAATTAAAGAAGTGATCGAAGGTAGTGACATGTTATTCATTACTGCTGGTATGGGTGGCGGTACAGGTACTGGTGCTGCTCCAGTGGTTGCCCAAGTAGCACGTGAAATGAATATCTTAACGGTAGCTGTCGTAACAAAGCCTTTTGGTTTTGAGGGCGACAAACGCATGCGTTTAGCAGAAAAAGGTATTGAGGAATTGAGTGGTTATGTTGATTCTTTGATTACCATCCCAAACCAAAAGCTTTTAAGTGTTCATAGTAATTTAACTTTGCTGGATGCATTTAAAGAAGCGAATAAAGTTTTACAAGGTGCTGTGCAAGGTATTGCCGAACTAATTACTCGTCCTGGTTTAATCAACGTAGATTTTGCCGATGTAAGAACGGTAATGTCTGAAATGGGAATGGCTATGATGGGCACAGGAACTGCACAAGGTGAAAACCGTGCTCAGCTTGCAGCTTCTGAAGCAATCTCTTCACCATTGCTAGAAGACATTAATATTTCAGGTGCTCAAGGTATTTTGGTAAATGTCACTGCAGGCTCCGATCTTAATCTTATGGAATTAGAAGAAGTGGGTAATACCGTTAAGGAATTTGCATCAACAGATGCGACTGTTGTAATGGGTACGGTAATTGATTCAGAAATGTCTGGTCACTTAAGAGTAACGGTTGTAGCTACTGGATTGAATGGTGGTCAAGTTGAACTTGAAAAGCCAGATATTAGGAGCTTAGTACGTGAAATTAAATTACCTGAACGTCCTGACTATGAAGAATTGGACCGCCCTATGGTTGCGAGACGTCAACAAAGAGCCGTTGGTTCAGATATTGTTCCAAATATGCAAGATGAAGAAATTTTAGATATCCCAGCTTTTTTACGTAAACAAGCTGATTAAAACTGAATTCTTTTGATTGTTATAGGTCACAGAGACTTAAAGTTAGTTATTTAGGAAATAATTCTAAGTTTGACTAGGTCTTATGCCATAAGAAATTAATAGTATTGTTGGTCCTTGTATACAACGGCCTCAAAATAGCTATTTTTGGTATAATGCCCCATTAAATTTAGGTTTATGGCTATATAGCAAAACCATAGTTCTGTATCAGTAATTCTGATTGGGAAAACAACATGTTACGACAACGTACACTGAAAAATTCGATTCGTGCCACTGGTGTTGGTTTGCACTCTGGCGAAAAAGTATTTATGACTTTACGTCCTGCTCCAGTGAATACGGGTATTGTTTTCGTACGTGTTGATCTCCCAGAACCAAAGGTTGTAAAAGCCGATGCTTTGCTAGTAGGAGATACCATGTTAGGTACTTCCTTGATTCAAGATGAGGTAAGAGTAGCAACGGTAGAACACCTGCTTTCTGCTATGGCAGGTGTGGGTTTAGATAATGCTTATGTTGATTTAAGTGCAGCTGAAGTACCTATTATGGATGGTAGTGCCGCACCGTTTGTTTTCTTATTGCAATCAGCTGGTTTAATCCAACAAAATGCCTTTAAGAAATTTGCTCGCATTAAAAAAACTGTGCGAGTTGAAGATGCTGAAAAATGGGCTCAGTTTGACCCATATGATGGCTATAAAGTTGGAATGACTATTGACTTTGACCACCCTGTTTTTCAAAGCCACACTCAATATGGCTGTGTAGACTTTTCAACAACTTCGTATGTTAAAGAAGTCAGTAGAGCCAGAACATTTGGTTTTATGAGAGATATTGAAATGCTACGTTCTCGCCAATTGACTCTAGGTGGTTCCTTAGATAATGCTATTGTTTTAGATGATTTTCGTGTTTTAAACGAAGATGGTCTGCGTTATGAAGATGAATTTGTTCGTCATAAAATTCTCGACGCGATTGGTGATTTATACCTTTTTGGTTATAGTTTAATTGGGGAATTTAGTGGGTTTAAGACGGGTCACGGACTAAATAATAAATTACTACGTGCTCTAATTGCTCAACCTGATTCCTGGGAAGAAGTCACTTTTGAACAAGAAGAAATACAGGCTCCAATTAGTTATATGCGCCCAGCGGCAATTGCTTAAGGCATAGTCTAAATCAGCCAATCTCACTGGCAGCGGTGCGCACAACAATTTTTCGTAATATGGGTAATTTGGATTTCTTGTCTTGGATATCCGCAAATATTTCCTGATTAATCAGTGCCCGTTGAATATTGGCATTCTCAAATCGAATGCGGTTTGCCCAGGCTGGGCTGTCAGCAACTAAGACTAAGACCTCTTGGCGATATGTGGCTGCGAGCAAATGCTGGGTAAAATGTGAAGTTAGTAGTGCCCTAATCCGCCCCAATAAGGTATTATTATCTGCTTGTTGTTGGGCCAATCGCGTGAGTAATGAGTTTGGTCCGCCAGCAAGTATATTTTGGAGTGATTGTGGATCTTTGTTGTTCATATTTTTTACTTTAAATTCAATAACTTAATTGACTTTGCATAGGTTTTTATCAAAAATCTCTTTATGCTTAAAAGCTTTGCTCAAAACCTATAGTTAATAAGTCATTAGCAGACAGCATCCTTAGATTGGGCGCATTTCGAAAAGGAACTTTGTTGTGCACCTGTGTACATGATAAATTGATTCTTACAATATGAATATAATTGTTTTAACAAAAAGCCAAACTCAAGCTCGCCAAATTGACCTAATGTCACCAAAATTTCTAGTTTTTGGTTTAACACTTCTTATTGCCGCCTTTAGCTTACTGTTTTTTTTCGGCTACCGTTTAGGCACTTCAGGAATCGACCCGCAAGAGCATGAACGTTTACTTGCATTACAAGAGTCTCTTAACCAGCAATC
Organism: uncultured Gammaproteobacteria bacterium; assembly: GCA_938039225.1. Taxonomy (GTDB): domain Bacteria; phylum Pseudomonadota; class Gammaproteobacteria; order Steroidobacterales; family JABDMI01; genus JABDMI01. The sequence continues at coordinate 3,116 of CALHVH010000211.1, read as the reverse complement.
ATTGAATATCGAAAAACAAAATGACGATATAAATAATAATGTTGAAGAAAAGGTAAACGCTGTTGCTATACGTCTAGGACAATTACAGGCTCGCTTGATTCGTTTAGATGCCATGGGTGGAAGATTAACTGAAATGGCCGGTCTAAAGGAGAGTGAGTTTAATTTTGATGAAATACCTCCGCAAGGCGGACCAGAACAGGCACCCGTTAATGTAGATTTAAATGACCTGGATTCTGATTTGAATATTTTTGAACATCATCTCGGAAATCGTGAACATCAATTAGAGGTTCTGGATACTATTATTGGTGTGCAAGATATAACTCGACAAAGCGAGCCTTTAGGAAAGCCGGTTCCAGCTGGCTGGATATCCTCTTATTACGGTACTCGAATTGACCCATTTACAGGTAAAAAAGCCACGCATACTGGCATTGATTTTGCTGGCTATGATGGTGCAGATATTATTACGGTAGCAGCTGGTGTTGTTACTTGGTCAGGTTCGCGTTCTGGGTATGGCGAAATGATTGAAGTTAATCACGGCAATGGATATAGCACTCGCTATGCTCACAATAAAGTGAATTTAGTCGCTGTAGGTGATCAAGTAGAAAAGCATGATGTCATTGCTTTGATGGGTCAGTCTGGTCGTGCAACAGGGCCAAATTTACATTTTGAAGTTTTGAAAAATGGGAACTCTATAAACCCAGTGCCGTTTATCAAGAAAAAGAAATAAATAACTAAAATACGTCGTGATTTAAAGTTGACTGATTTTCGCACTAAACATGGATTGGTTTTTAACAGAATGCCCCCAAATTAAATAAATAAGACAATCGGTAGCCATAAGCTGCCGATTTTTGTAATTAAATTTTAAATTTACATACCTACGCTAAGGCGTACTGAGGAACTCCAGTGGCAAATATTTTAACTAAAATTTTTGGCAGTCGTAACGATCGTTTACTTCGCAAATTTCGCAAAACCATCAATACTATTAATGGTCTTGAAGCCAGCCTACAACAACTCAGTGATTCAGAGTTAGGCGCGAAAACTGGTGAGTTTAAGGAAAGAATATCTAAAGGGGAAAGTCTAGATTCAATTCTCCCAGAAGCATTTGCTCTAGTACGAGAAGCAGGTGTGCGTACACTAAACATGCGTCATTACGATGTTCAGTTGGTGGGCGGAATTGTTTTACATCAAGGTAAAATTTCCGAAATGCGTACAGGTGAAGGTAAGACCTTGATGTCTACCTTACCGGCCTACTTAAACGCTATTTCGGGATTAGGTGTGCACATTGTCACAGTGAATGATTACCTAGCAAAGCGTGATGCTGAGTGGATGGCACCTATTTTTAATTTCTTAAATATGAGTGTAGGGAATATTTACAGCAATCAACCTGTTGATGAAAAACGTCAGGCTTATGCAGCTGATATTACCTATGGAACCAATAATGAATTTGGTTTTGATTATTTGCGTAATAACCTAGCCTTTAGCGCTGCAGATAGATTACAACGTGGTTTAAATTTTGCCATTATTGATGAGGTTGATTCAATTTTAATTGATGAAGCACGTACCCCGTTAATCATCTCAGGACCGGCCGAAGATAGTACTAAGCTTTATATGCAAATTAACAAGCTTATACCCGAGCTGGTAGAACAAGAAGGTGATGATGCACCAGGTGATTACACAACAGATGAAAAATCTAAGCAGGTCCACTTATCAGAATCAGGTTTTGCACATGTTGAAGATCTGATGCATAAATCGGGTTTATTGCCAGAAGGTCAATCACTTTACGATGCTTCAAATATTATATTAATGCATCACCTCAATGCCGCTATGCGTGCACATGCTTTATATAAAAAAGATGTGGATTATCTTATCGCTGATGGTGAAGCAGTAATTGTTGATGAATTTACAGGTCGTACAATGTCTGGTCGACGCTGGTCTGATGGTTTGCATCAAGCTATCGAAGCAAAAGAGGGTTTGCAAATTCGCAGTGAAAACCAAACCTTAGCTTCAATTACCTTCCAAAACTATTTCCGTATGTATGAGAATTTATCCGGCATGACCGGTACCGCTGATACTGAAGCTTATGAGTTTCAATCAATCTATGGATTGGAAGTTGTGGTGATTCCAACAAATGAACCAATGATTCGTGATGATAGAGCCGATTTGGTTTATCGAACCATGATGGAAAAATTTAATGCGATTGTTGAGGATTTACGAGAATCAAACCGAAGAGGAAGACCGGTTTTAGTTGGAACCGCATCAATTGAAACTTCAGAGTTATTATCAGGTTTACTCAGCAAAGAAGGTATCAAGCATAATGTATTGAATGCTAAGCAACATGAGCGCGAAGCCGAGATTGTAGCTAATGCTGGCTCACTTGGTGCAGTCACGATTGCTACAAATATGGCTGGTCGTGGTACCGATATTGCTTTAGGGAAATTTGAATACGCAGATTTAGTCAGACATTGGCAAGCACAAGGTTTTGCACCTAAATCAATCTCAGAAAATACTGATGATCCTGCTCCAATGATTATTGATTATTTAATGCCATACTATTTTGATGAAGCAACCGTTGAAAAATTTGCTTCAAAATCTACGGCAAACAAATTAAAGAAAATTAACGATTTATTAAAAGAAAACAAATTAGAAGTACTGAGTTTAGAACGTATGCAAAAAGGAATTAGCTCGATTAAAGAATTGGGCGGGTTGCATATTCTGGGTACGGAACGTCATGAATCACGTCGAATTGATAATCAGTTAAGAGGTCGTGCAGGTCGTCAAGGTGATCCAGGTTCCAGTCGATTTTATATTTCACTAGATGATAATTTGATGCGTATTTTTGGTGATGTACGTCGAATGGATACAATTATGCGCATGTTACCTGAAGGCCAAGCAATTGAAAGTGGCATGTTGAGTAAGCAAATTGAAGGTGCGCAACGTAAAGTTGAGGCGCATAACTTTGATATGCGTAAAAATTTACTCGAATACGATGACGTAGCTAATGACCAACGCAAGGTTGTCTATGAGTTACGTGATGATCTTATGGATGAAGAAGACGTTTCCGATATTATTGAATCAATACGTGAAGATTGTCTTAACGATTTAATTAGCGAATACAT
>CALHVH010000210.1 GCA_938039225.1 uncultured Gammaproteobacteria bacterium | reverse complement strand
GGCACATTACAATTAGAAAGTGTGCAAATTCAAACCTTTAAACGCACACTCACAGGTGTAAAAGATAGTTTAGTTGGTTACGTGCTCTCTCAAGTTGAGATTAAAGATCAAGCCGTAATAAAAGCCAGTGGTACTCATATCCATCCTATTCTTCGTTTCACTGGAAACGCTTCTGATGAAGTGCCTGGAACTGTGTTTGAAATAAGCTTCCAAGAATTATTACAAGCTGATGAATACGAAGTTGAAGACTACCAACGCGTTGAGGCTAAAATGAAGTCCGGTGAAACCGCTTGGATATATGCTGCGGCTAAGCCATAATCAAAATATGACTCAGGCAATTGAACAAATCGTCAATTTACAAACTCATCCACTACATGAGAAACTGTTTAGACAAGACTGCAAAAAGATATTAGATACTGAAGGTGTTCTAGTACTAAAGAATTTTCTTTTTGATTCTATGGTTGCTGATATTTGTAGAGAAGGTGTGCAACAAAAACATCTAGCCTATTACACTGAAAGACAACACAATATTTATCTCGCGCCACCAGACGATAGTTTTTCGGAGACACATCCACGTAATCGTCTTATTCATTCTTCAAAGGGTTGTATTACTAGTGATCAGATCCCAAAAAATTCAGCTTTAGTTGAACTTTATAACTCGCCTGAATTTAAGAATTTTCTTTGCGCTGTTTTAAATGAAAAAGAATTGCATGAGTACGCTGATCCATTGTCTTCAATCAACTTACATTATGCGAGTGAAGGGCAGGAACTGGGTTGGCATTTTGATAATTCATCATTTGCTATCACGCTACTTTTACAAAAGCCTGAAGCGGGTGGCGAGTTTCAATTTGTAAAAGATGTACGTAATGCCGATGCCGGGAATATGAATTACTCAAATGCAGAAAAAGTCTTAGATGGTGAAACTGCTGTGACTAGCTTAGCTATGAATCCAGGAGATTTGGTCTTATTCCGAGGGCGAAATTCAATGCATAGAGTGACACCAACAATTGGTGAGACAACAAGAATGCTAGTGGTCTTAGCTTATAACTCTGAACCTGGCATCGCTTTGTCGGAATCGGCACGTATGACTTTTTATGGTCGGGTTTGAGAATTATTCAATAATCCGATAATGAATTTCATTTCTGCGACGTGAGGGTCTAGTTCCTGGTCTATCGTAAAACGCGTAAGTCGGATTTTCTTCAACACTCAAATCAAGTTCTTTAATTTTGTTCTTAAGCATTTCATGATGCTTATCCAAATTACTTTTTCTAGCAGTGCCTGCAAAACGAATGGATACGGTTTGGTGAGCTTCAATCTCTCGTACAGTGATTCGCTGATCGTTTGGAATCGGAAGCGTCTCAAGCGTATATTCACTTGGCATGGCAAAGTTTATTAGCCAAGGTCCATCCATAGAGTCTCGATCTTGAGACTGTTGTGATACCGGCGTGGTCATGACAATCCTTTCAGAAATAGGTGTTTGTGAAACGGGTGCGGTCATAGCAACACTTTCACGGCTTTGATTACCTCCAAAAATAAATCCGGCCAAAACCCTAAATGCTGCACTGGCGGCTCTGTCTCTTTTGCCGGTTACAGCAACTTCGGCAATAAGGTGCGATTCGTAATTACGAATTTCAATGCCATTATCCATAGACTCATGTACTGAATAGGCAACTGTTTCAGTGGCCATTATCGTTCTCGATGAAGCTAAGCTTATGATAAATATTGAGAAAATGAGTATGAGCTTTTTCATTTAAGGCCTTTTTGATGGAATGCATATTAATACATACGTACAAAACTGAGGTTTAGGACAGATAGTGCATAGTTACTTTTTCTTGAGTATTCGGCTTGATTCTCACCGAGTGATACTTTAGTATCACTTTATGAAAACAGAACTCGTTACTACACTAAAGCGTCAAGCCACCAAAATATTGGCAGATTTGCATGAATCCAAAGAACCGGTATTGATTACTGAGCACGGAAAGCCATCAGCTTATCTAATTGATGTGGATGATTATGAGTTTATGCAACAGAGAATGAAGATTCTTGAAGGAATTACTCGTGGCCAATTAGCTATTCAAAAAGGCGATTCATTTACTCATGCTCAGGCCCAAGAGAAATTGAGTAGATGGCTCAAATAATTTGGTCAGGTCCTGCGCTTCGTGACCTAGATGAAATAGCAGACTATATTGCATTAGATAAAATCAGCGCTGCTGCTAAGTTTGTACAAAAAACCTTATTAGCCGTTAAGCGCTTAGAAGATTTTCCAGAATCAGGTAGAAAACCACCCGAGATTGAAGATTTAGATTTCAGAGAACTGATTGTAAAGCCGTGTCGGATTTTTTATCAAATAAAGAATAATGACGAGGTACATATTCTTTATATCATGCGGAGTGAGCGAGAGCTGCGAAAATATATGCTGTCAGACAGAACTGAATATCAAATTATGGACGAGGAATAATTTAGACACATACCAACTTAGCATCAGGCAAAGAATTAAAACGAGTTTTTGTTGCTGCTGTATAGGCACCCATCTGCAAGCCAATAATTAAATCACCAATGTCTAATTCGGGTAACTGAATGCCTTCCGCCACAATATCAATACTGTCACAGGTTGGGCCGGCCAGAATACTCAGGTGGGTGTCACCATCTTTTAAAGACTGTAGAGGGTAACAAGCATGGTCAAAGATTTGCCCAGAGAACGAGCCATACACTCCGTCATCTAAATAATACCAACGTACACCATGACGTATAGATTTACCGGTCACTGTGGTCACACTGGTAACGGCAGGAGCCACCAGGAAACGT
>CALHVH010000209.1 GCA_938039225.1 uncultured Gammaproteobacteria bacterium | reverse complement strand
TCTTGGGTAGACATAGTAATACTCCAAAGACTGTTCACAGGTAAGTATCCTTTTCTTCGTTTCTTTATCAAAAAGCAATTGGTTTGGTTACCTATTTTAGGTTTTGCCTTTTGGGGACTAGACTTTCCACGCATGCAACGCTTTAGTCGTGAGTATTTAGAAAAACATCCTGAGATGAAGGGTAAAGACTTAGAAGCGACTCGTCAAGCTTGCCAACACTTCAAAGAAAAACCAGTATCCATTATTAATTTTTTTGAAGGCACACGCTTCACTTCAGCCAAACATAAAAAGACTGAATCACCATTTGCTCACTTATTAAAGCCCAAAGCTGGTGGAGCTGCGTTTACTTTAAATGCTATGGATGGCTCAGTTAAAAAGCTCATAGACGTTACGCTTGCCTATCCAACGGGGTTTAATACATTCAGTGATCTATTTGCGAATCGCATAGGCAAGGTTATCGTAAAGATAAAAATGAAAGATATACCTGAAGAGTTTTTACAGGGCGATTATCAAAATGATCAGGAGTTTAAAGCGAAGTTTCAAGAATGGACCAATGACTTATGGCTCGAGAAAGATGAAACTTTAAAAGAGATACTTAATTCTTAAACTTAACTCTTCTTTACTCGGGATACCTTTCCCCAGGGTCCAAATAAACCATCTTACGTCCACCATGCGGGCCACTTGAATAACGCCAAGGATAAGGAAATACAGATCTAACAGTGTAATGAAGATGAGGCGGCTTGCCTTTTGCATTACCAGTGTCACCCACCGCACCAATTACATCGCCTGGTTTTAGAAATTGGAATACTCGAACCTTTTGCACAGACATATGGGCGTAATAATGCATCTTCCATTTTGGCCCCAAGACTAAGGCTACCTTGCCTCCCTTTTTATAGGTTCCTACAAAAGTCACTATACCGTAGCCATCTGATATAACTGGCGTTCCGTGATCTGCAAAAATATCTATACCCTTATGCGTTATTGAACTGCCCCATGGGTAATACCAAAAGCTTTCAGAATCCCAACTATCACGTGTTGCATCTTGCACTGGAATCACAGCAGGGTCTGGCAAACAAAACCCAATAATTACAATCGCAAAAATTACTAACCATTGCGCCCTGCGTTTTCGAATCCACTTTTTTCTTCTCGATCGACTTCGCTCTAAACGTTTTTTTAATTGTTCTCGCATTATTTTTTATAAATCTTGTGATAATTTTGGTCGATGGCTGTTCTCATATGATAACTAATTTCATTATAGCTTGTAGCAATAGCAACTTTAAAAGATCACTCTTATGAAAAATACAACTATTCGTATAGCGTTTATAGTAGCAATATTTAGCGTACTCAGCGGATGCGCTTCGCAAGTAAAACCAGCACAAGACTCTGGTTACTTAACAGGTTCTGAGATACTACAAGAAAACCGCGAACGTTTTCCTTTTCAAAAAGTTTGGGTCAATCAAGAGACTGATAAAGATTATCAATCTTACAAAAAAATCTATGTTGCACCAGTAAATACCTCATATTTAGACAATATGGAATGGTTCAAGATGCTGAGTGAAGACGGCATGACTGCAATTCATAATGAAGCTGACAGACTTGCGGTTTATCTGCAAAATCGCTTAATTTATGAATTAGAAAATAGCCAAGGCGCAGACTTTACTGTTATCAAGACTAAAAAAAATATTGACTCTGATACCGCAATTCTTGAATTTGCATTAGTAGAACTAATACCATCACCTGCTCAAGTAAATCGTTTCACCAGTGTCGCTGGATTCTTTATTCCTTTCCTTGGGACAGCTAGCTCACTAGTTGTGGAAGATGGCAGTATTGCCATAGAAGCAAAAATGACGAATTATACTGGTGAAGAAAGTCTATTACTTTTTGCCGACCGAGAAGAAGACAAGTCAGCAATTTTGGTTGACGTAAATGACTTAGGGTATTTTAAACATGCTGAAAAACATATTGAAACATGGGCATATCAATACGCATTATTGCTAAGTACCGATATGGAGGTACAAATCAAAGACCAAGGGTTTAAATTAAAGCCTTGGTAGAAAAAAATTTAATAATTACCTTACCGCGGTTTGACCGCGGTATCTAAAAAACTGATTGTAGACCCCGCTATCAAGTAGCGGGGAAGTGATAAGAGCAACAGTTATTGTTCTAGATCTTATTTATTACATTCCTTATATCTAAAGCAATCCACAGTATGGTCATTTACCATTCCAGTGGCTTGCATAAACGCATACATAATTGTACTTCCTACAAAACTAAAACCACGTTTTTTCAAATCTTTAGCTAATGCATCTGACTCTTTTGAAGTTGCAGGCACTTGAATCATTTCAGTCCATTTATTCACAATCGGTTTGCCCCCTACAAACTGCCAGACATAATCTGAAAAGGAACCAAATTCGTCTTGCACCTCAATAAAGGCATTAGCATTTTTCACCGCGGAATTAACTTTGAGCTTATTGCGTACTACACATGGATCTTTAAGAATTTGGTTAACACGACGCTTATCAAAACGAGCCACACTTTCAACATCAAAATCATCAAAATTTTCTCGATAACCTTCTCGTTTATTCAAGATAGTTGCCCAAGATAAACCGGCCTGAGCCCCTTCCAAAATCAAAAACTCGAAAAAAGTTTTGTCGTCATAAACGGGAACGCCCCACTCATCATCGTGGTAATCAATATAAGCCTCACTCATTCCAGCATAGGACCAAGCGCAACGTGTCTTACCGTCGTTTCTTTGTACTTTTTTATCTTTATCTGACATTCCTATGACCTCAGCATACGTATAAAAACCATTCTGCACTAAGCGAGCAGCAAGTTCAATAGCTACGAAAGAATAGTAAGTTATTGTTTTTAATAAACTTATAGATATTAGACATTCTTCATATTAATTAATCGATTGACTTAATCAAGTGATTAATTAATAATTTAACCCTATGACAAAATCCAATCACAAAATCAGTCCCATAAATTCACGTTCTCGAGGTGAAAATACTCGCGAAGCCTTAATAGAGGCCGCACTAGAGATATTTGGACGCGATGGTTATCAAGCCGCGAGCACACGCAGTATTGCTGATAAGGCCGGCGCCAATCAGGCCTTAATCAATTATCACTTCAAAGGTAAAGAGGGTCTATATCACGCTGTATTTGAGTACATCGCTGAACAAATGACGCAAGGCATGGGCCAAATTGCTGAGGACATTCGTAAAAGTTTAGAAACCATAGAAAACCAATCTAAAGCCGAACAAACAGCATTTGCAATAGCTTCTCTCGAAAAAATAATCAGTCGCTTAGTACACATGATGAATTCAAACCTCACTAAACATTGGTCAACAAACATTTTACGGGAACAACAATCTCCTACAGCTGCTTTCGACATCATGAATACAGGACCAATGGGGAGATTATTTAAATTGTGTACACGCTTGGTAGCTATTTGCAAAAATATCCCTGCTGAATCTGAACAAGCACGTATGTTGAGTCTCCTAATTTTTGGACAAGTGCATGTTTTACGTGCTTGTAGAGCCACTCTCCTCTCACATATGCAATGGGAAAATTTTGGCGAAGAACAAATGCAGTTTGCAGAAAACCTTATTTATCAAAATTTACGTGCGATTTTACAAACGGATTAAAAACATGCGCATTCAATTATTAACACTAAACAAAAAAAACGCTTTTAAAAAGCTAGGTGCATTAGTGTCAATTAGCTTCTTAGCCGCTTGTGCTCACCAAGTTCCTCATACAGACGCTGATAATAAAATTTTAAGCTCACACAGCACAATAACTATTCCAGACACATTTGAGTCAACTGAATATCAAGCTGAAATTAACAAATCAGATGCAGCACCTAATATTAACTTAGATACAGCGTCTTTATTAAATGGTTTCTCTAGCCCTCAACTACAAGAACTAATACAACGTGGTTTAAACAATAATCCAAACTTAGCTTCAACAGCAACATTGGTATTAGATGCGCAGGCAAGAGCAAGAACCGCAGCTGGACAACGCTTACCTACTCTGAATTTAGGCGCTTCAGCTGGGCGAAGTAAAAATATCTTGGGCAACACTACATTCACTTCGGATAATTATTCACTGGGTTTAAATAGCCAGTGGGAAGTAGACCTATGGTTAAAACTCAGAGACCAAAGTAAAGCAAGCTTACTTGAACTCTCTGCAAGCGAAAATGATTTTGTGTTTGCTCAATTATCCTTAGCGGCAAATATTAGTCGCGCTTACTTTAACTTATTGAGTGAACAAGAATTATTATCACAAACTCGACAAAGTACTGAAAACATAGAACGTCTTGAGTCAATAGCTGTACGTTCATTTAAACGAGGACTGGTTACCGCTCTTGATGTTCAACTAGCCCGACGTGATCTGGCTAATGCCAAACGTAATATGACCGCTCAGGAAAATGTAGTACGTAGCTCTGCACGTGACTTAACAACACTAGTTGGTAATTATCCTAATGCCGATCAAACATTACAGACCTTTTCTAAGTTATCACTCCCTACTCTGGATACTAACTTACAAGCAGGCATACCAAGTTCAGTATTGAGTCAAAGACCTGATTTAGTTGCAACAGAAACTCGCTTAAAAGCGGCTGATTTACAAGTCAAGGTTGCGAGAAAAAACTTACTTCCAAGCATTAGCCTTACTGGCAGCGGGGGAACCAGCTCCACAGAACTGTCAGATTTACTCGATAAAGATTTTAGTGTGTGGTCAATTCTAAGTAATATCAGCATGCCTTTACTTAATCGTCAAGCTTTAAAAAGTAATGTTAACTTAGCTGAAAACAGCCTTGAACGATTAACTTATAACTATGCAAGCCAAATGTTGAACGCTTTTAATCAAGTAGAAACTGGATTAGATGGTGAGGCTAGTTTACGTCAACAACTCGCCGAATTAACTGAAGCACGTGACTATGCACAGGCTTCAAGTGCACGTGCAAAACAATCTTATGAAAAGGGCTTAGTTGAAGCCAATACTTTGCTTTCTACAGAACTGCAACTACTAAGTGCTGAACAAAATTTAATTCGAACCAAGAATTTACTTTTACAAAACCGTATCAATTTAGTCCTCGCTATGGGCGGTGGACTCAAAGTCAATACACAAAATTTTATACAAAATAATCTTGAAAATGCAGTTCTTAATACGAATGCTGCTGGTGAAACTCTATGACTGATATTCAAACTGAAAAAAAGCTTAAATTTGATCGAAAAAATTTTACTGGAATCGTAATTGCATTTTTGCTTATTAGTGTTGCTTTAATTGCTGCAAATAGAAATTCAGCCAGCAAAGCAAAACCCGAATTCAAACCACCCGCACCTAAAGAAATAACTGTAGAAACAACAGTAGTAAATTCAGGTTTACACGCTCCCGTATTAAAAAGCACAGCTACAGTAAATGCTTGGCAAGAGTCACAAATTGCCGCACAAGTAAATGGTCGAGTAGTTTCAATATGTGATTGTTTAGAAACAGGAAACACCGTTGAAGCAGGTACAGTATTGGCTACGATAGAAGCAGCAGATTACCAAGTGGCCGTTGCACAAGCAAAGCAAGCGCTTGCAGAAGCTAGACAAAGGATAGCTGAAGAACAGGCTCGTTCAGAACAAGCAAAGATTGATTGGGAAGAATTGAACTTAGGTGAACCAACTGAACTTGCTTTACGTAAACCTCAATTAGATGCAGCAAATGCCTCCCTAGAACGTCGTAAAGTTGAATTACAACAAGCCAATCGAAACCTTAGTCGAACAAAAATAAAGGCTCCCTATACTGGAATTATCACTGCACGTAATGCCAACCTAGGGAATTTTATTAACATGGGTGCAAGTATAGGCACCATATTAAATAAAGAAAAAGTACAAATAAGATTTGCTTTAACGCCTGATGATGTTGCAAAAATCGACCCTGAAAATAAAACCATTACCATCCAACAGGCTGGAAATAGCACCTTAACTTGGCCAGCTAGCATAGAAAGAATTGACAGTGTAATTGACCCAAAAACGCGTTTAATTAATGTGATAGCGGAAGTCCAAGACCCGTTCAATACAGACATTCATTCAAGCGCTCTTAGAGTTGGAACCTTTGTCACCGCAGAATTTAAGGGTAAAAGCTTTAGCGATCTCTATGCCCTGCCTCAATCAGCAGTGCTTACTGACAAAACAGTATTTACTGTTAATGCAAAAAATGAAGTCGAGATTCTTGAAGCCAAAATTGTGCACAGGAACCCTAATTCAGTTCTAGTTTATTTACCAACAGCAGAAGGCCAAAACGTGCAAGTTATTAGCCAGGGTCAAAGTGCCTTAGTCGCTGGTATTAAAGTAACTCAAAAAAGTTTAAACGAGGGAGAATAAAATGTCACATAATTATAATGACACCTCACCGTTTAATCCGATTCGATGGTTTTTAGATAACCCCATTGCCGTTAATATTTTGATGGTAGCTATTATCTTAGGCGGGCTGTCATCATTAACCAGTATGCAACGTCGCAATATGCCAGATATTAATTTGGCTTTTTTTGCTATACATGTACCGGTTAATTCAGGTTCAGCTGAAGATGTTGAACGTACCATAGTCAGTAAAATTGAAGAAGAAGTCAGTGGCGTTGAAGGTGTTGAGTCTTATAACTCTACTTCAACCGCAAATTTAGGCTCAGTAAGCGTTGAGGTAGCTAAAGGTTACAATAAAAATAAAGTTAGAAATGACGTTATGACCAAAGTTGACGCCATTTCCACCTTCCCTAGAGATGCAGAAGAACCTTACGTCTTTGATATTGATGGAACCGAGCAAATCTTTGGTAATACCGTCATACAAGTAAATCTCAGTGCAAATCGATCTATTTCACAATTAAGTGATTTAGCCGAAGAACTTAGAGCACAGCTACTCGAGAAAGAAGCCATTACCGATGTAGACATTGAAGGAATTCCAAGTGAAGAGATTTCAATTGAAATTTCTGAAGCCACATTACAAAGCTATCAAATTAATATGGACACGGTGGTAAATGCTGTACGTAGCTATTCGGTTGATAGAGCGGGTGGAACTTTAAAACAAGACTCAGGATTTATGCAACTCCGCGTACGTAAAGAAAAACGCAAAGGAGAAGACTTCGCAAATATTCCAATATTAAGTTTAGCAAACGGCCAACAAGTATTTTTGCGTGATATTGCAACAATAAAAGATGCTTATACTGAGAACCTACATATCAGTAAGTTTAACGGTGAGCCCAGTGTTGGGATTAAAATTAAAGCCACAGTAAACCAAGATATTATTACTATTAAATCGGCTGCGCTTGAGGTCTTAGAGAAATATAAAACAACACTCAGTCCTGACGTCAAAGTTACAAATTGGATGGATGAAACTGTCACCTTACAAGGCCGTTTAGATCTAGTCGTAAAAAATGGCTTACTTGGCTTGTTGCTAGTCTTAATTTTACTGAGTTTGTTTTTAGACTTGCGATTAGCGATGTGGGTAGCCGTGGGTATTCCTATCGCCTTTCTAGGTGCGATTATGCTAATGCCACATGTAGGTGTGAGCTTAAACTATGTATCGACCTTTGGGTTTATTGTTGCGCTAGGGATTGTTGTGGATGACGCAATTATTGTGTCTGAAAGTGTTCATCGAAGTGTAGAAACTAAGGGTGAAGGACTTGCCTCTGTCTTTGAAGGTACAAGTAAAGTAGCCGTAGCGACTACTTTTGGCGTACTAAC
>CALHVH010000208.1 GCA_938039225.1 uncultured Gammaproteobacteria bacterium | reverse complement strand
TTTAAACCTAAATGTTCTGCATAATGCTTTAAATGACCTTTGGCAAAGACCTGAGCACCAAATTTGCCGAAATCATCTTCCTCAAGTGCGGTTAGCATCCAGGTATCTAAATTTAACTCTCTGGCAATAACGGCTAACTCTGCATTCGTCTGCTCACGTCTAGCTTTTAATATTGTGCCAGGGGTAAGAACATTTCGGATTTGACTATCGCTTAGATTTTCAGTATCAACTGTTTGTTTTAACTCATCATCTAATGGTAATTCTTTATTATTTTCTATCATATAAAACTCGTATTAACGACGATCCAAAAGTTCTTTAGTTTGCTCAGACTCAGGAAATTTTTGTTGTAATTTCAAAGCATACTGTCCAGCTTGATCAGGATTATTCATTGCTTTATTTAAACGATATGCTAAATACAAAAATTCAGGATCTTCAGTTCCATTCGGCAGCATAGTTTTGTAAGTCTTAAAAAAGCCATTCGCAATAACTAATTTATCTAACTCTAAATTAACATCAGTTAAATGATAGTGAGCTTGTGCATTTCTGGGATTCATTCTGATTGCATTACGAAAGTACTCATCCGCTTTATTAAGATTAGGAATTTTCTTAGCACATACCCCAGCATTAGTCATTGCAGCATCCGGTGTTTGGTAACGACGATTACTGGCTGCACGCTCAAAATATTTCAACGATTCCAATGCCTTATTTTGTCGACACAAAAAGGTGCCATAATTATTTAATGATATCGGATCATTAGGATCTAACTTAACGGCTTTACTGTAGTGAGTGGAAGCTTTCTCCGTTTCACCATAACGCTCATAGGCAAAAGCAAGATAGGTATGCGCCAAAGCCAAAGTCGGTTGTTGCTCAACGGCTTTTTCCAGTTTCGCAATGGCTTGACCAAGATTATTTTGTTTTAAGTATTGTGCGCCCAGTGTCATATTAAAACTTGCTGCTTCATCAAGGGAAACTTTCTTTTCTCTAGTTACTGTTTCTTTTTGTGGTGGATTTTGCGCTGGCCTTTGAGCAGCATCTTGCCCAGTATTAATTGAGACACAGCCAGTAGATATCATACTTATAAGAGTAATTACAAGTACTCTTATAAGATTACTTTGTAGAGAATTATTCTTTGTAAACATAAGCGCTCATTCCATCTAATTTTTATTGGTATATCAACTGCTTAGTATAGCCATTTATGATGAATTTTTGTGTGTTCTTAGGCTTAAGAAAACTGTTTTTCGCCTAAGCGCTTTTTAACTCTATTCTTAACTTGACCCGCAAGTTGGCCGCAAGCTGCGTCAATGTCATCACCTCGAGTGCGGCGCGTAGTAGCAATAATGCCATTATCACGCAGTATTTGGCGAAAACGCTCAATTCGATTGCCACTTGAACGCGTGTATTCAGTTCCAGGAAATGGGTTAAAAGGGATTAGATTAACTTTTACAGCAAAAGTTTTATTTTTAAGCAACTCAACTAACTCATGCGCATGTTCAGGGGCATCATTGACCTCTTGCAACATGACATATTCAAAGGTTACATTGCGTCCATGAGTCTTTTGTAAATAATCCCAACATGCTGGAAGCAATTCCTCGATTGGGTGTTTTTTATTTATGGGCACTAAAACATCACGTAGTGGATTATTTGTAGCGTGCAAAGATACCGCTAAAGCGACATCCACTTCTTCGGCTAATTTTTTTAGTTGGGGCACTAGGCCTGAAGTACTTAACGTAACTCTGCGCCTTGAAAGATCAAAGCCAATATCATCACGAAGAATTTTCATCGCAGGCACCACTTCGCGAAAATTAGCCAACGGCTCTCCCATACCCATAAAAACCACATTAGTAATAATGCGTTCTTGAGCAGTGGCATTAAGCATATCGATACCACGTTCGGCAGCTAACTCTCTTTGAGCCAACCAAACTTGACCTACAATTTCAGCGGCACTCAAATTTCGATTAAAACCTTGTGCGCCAGTAGAACAAAAAGAACAATCCAAAGCACAACCTACTTGTGAAGAAACACATAGGGTGCCACGTTTTCCATCAGGTATAAAAACGGTTTCGATGCCTTGACTAGATCCCATGCTTAACAACCACTTACGCGTTCCGTCTTCGGAATGTTGAGAAGTCATAATTTCTGGGACGCGTAAGTCGGCATGTTCACCTAAAGTTGCTCGCAGTTTTTTAGACAAATCCGTCATATCTAAAAAATCTGCGGCACCTTTTTTATAAATCCATTTCATGATTTGTTTTGCACGAAATGGTTTTTCTCCTAAGCCTTTAAAAAAAGCTTCTAAATCTTCACGAGTCATACCCAACAAGTTAGCCTTTGGACTAACGTAAGTAGGTATTTGATCGCTACTGCTTTTAGTTGCTGTTTCAATAGTCATGATAAGTATTTATTAAAGAGCTTAGGAGAAGTCTAAATTAACGCGGACAAAGTTCTGTAGCTGAAAAGAAATATGCCGTTTCGATTGTTGCATTTTCAACACTGTCAGAACCGTGCACTGCATTAGCATCAATACTCTCTGCAAAGTCTGCACGAATTGTGCCAGCTTCAGCTTCTTTAGGGTTTGTCGCACCCATAAGATCACGATTCACTTGCATGGCATTTTCGCCCTCTAATACTTGAATCATTACCGGACCAGAAGTCATAAACTCAACTAAATCATTAAAGAAAGGACGTTCGCTGTGCACAGCATAGAAACCTTCAGCTTCAGCTTTGCTTAGGTGTTTCATTTTTGCTGCTACAACTTTTAAGCCAGCTTTTTCGAAGCGTGAATAAATTTCGCCAATTACATTTTTTGCAACAGCATCAGGTTTAATGATAGATATTGTACGTTCTACAGACATGATGTCTCCATTCAGATAGATAAGTTTAAAGAAAAATAACAGACAAACGATCCACAAGGAATCGCTTGAAAAATGAACAATTAAGGGGCGCTATTTTACCCTAATGGAGATTATTTATTGCTAAATATTAGTTAAATAAGCGCTTGTCTAGATACTAAAGCTTTCACCGCAACCGCATTCACCTTTAACTTTGGGATTGCGAAATTGGAAAGACTCGTTCAAACCCTGTTTAACAAAATCAATTTCAGTGCCAGCTAGATATTCAATGCTTTCACCATCGACAAAAATCTTAACTCCCCGATTTTCAAAAACATTATCTTCTTCTGACGACTCTGACGTAATATTAATCACATAAGCATAGCCATTACAGCCAGTTTTTTTAACTCCTAAGCGCAAGCCTATACTATCCGTTTCTTGTTGCATAAAGCCTAAGACTCGTTCAGCGGCGGCTGGGGTTAAGGTTATTGATTGTTGATTTTGCATAAGTTTATTTTAACGCGAGAGACTCAGGATAGCTAAGATAATTGGGTCTAAATTGTAAAATTTCAACACTTATTTCTCTGACAAGCCCAACCAAGCGTCTTCTAAGATGATTAATACATTCATATACGGATATGGCATATCCAATTGCTGACGGAGATTTTCTACATCTAAAGCTTGCCCTAGCCTTAAATTATCATGTGCAACTTGCCTAGCCAAGTTTTCAACAGCCGCAATGGCATAGGGACTTCCATAGACCTTGTAATAGAGTTTTTTTGTTTCTGAATCATAATAGAGTGCAAACCACACTCCATGCGGTCGAGCACCTGCTTGCGATTGCTTAAGTGTTTCTAAATCAAGCTCATTTGGCAGGACAAATTGAGGATGCATAAAGGCATTCTCAACTAAGGTATTATATTCAAGCATGGCAAAAGTCTTTTGGCGAATTATTTAAGCGGCAAAAGCACGTATTCGCTTTACCTGTTGATGAATCACCTCAATCGCTCTATCTATATCCGTTTCTGTCGTGAATCGACCAATACTAAAACGTATTGAGCTTTGAGCTGCTTGATCATCACGACCTAAGGCGCGTAAGACATAAGAAGGCTCAGCATTTGCCGAAGTACATGCCGATCCTGAAGAAACCGCTAGTTCTGATAAGGCATAGAGCAAACTTTCGCCTTCAATACCCTCAAAGCTAACGTTCAAAATTCCAGCGACTTGTTGTGCTTTACCATCGGTTTTATAAATTTCATCAAAGCCATTGAGTTGCACACCACCTAGCGATTGGATACTCCCCCATAACTTGTTGCGTAAGTTTGAAATATGTTCAGAATCGGTTTGTAGTTCATTCTGAGCAATTTCAAATGCTTCACCCATACCCACAATTTGGTGAGTCGCTAAAGTACCCGAACGTAATCCAGACTCATGTCCACCGCCATGGATCATTGGTTCGACTTGAACTCTTTGAGTTTCTCTAACGTACAAAGCACCAATACCTTTGGGACCATAAATTTTATGCCCTGAAAATGACATCAAATCAACAGGCGTTTTACTGACATCAATAGTAATTTTTCCAGCACTCTGGGCTGCATCCACATGAAAAACTATATTTCGTTGCGAACAAATTTCTGCTATTGCCTCAATGTCCTGTACCACTCCAATTTCATTATTAACATGCATTATAGAAACTAGAACCGTATCTTCTCGCAAAGCATCATTAAACTGTTGCATGCAAATTTGCCCATCACATTCTGGGGTCAAGTAAGTTACGGAATAACCTTCTTTTTCAAGATGTTTACAGGTATCTAAAACAGCCTTATGTTCGGTGCGGCAAGTGACTATGTGTTTGCGCTCAATAACTTGCTTAGTGCTTGGACAAATTTTTGTGTGGTAATGTGCCACACCTTTTAAAGCCAGGTTATTGGATTCAGTAGCACCAGAGGTCCATATAATTTCTTGAGGCTTAGCATTAATTAAACTTGCAACTTGGCGACGCGCCACTTCGACTTTGCCACGCGCTTCTCGACCAAGATGGTGGCTGCTAGAGGCAGGGTTTGCAAAACAACCTTCATTTGTCATGCAGTCAACCATCTTGGCAGCAACTCTTTGGTCAACTGGCGTTGTGGCAGCGTAATCTAAATAAATGGTTTTATTCATAGTCTAAGTTTATGTAGTGTTGGCTTAAGTGCTTAAATAATATTATACAAGTAAATATCTCTTAAATGAAAATCAAACAAACCAATGCTTTACTCCTAAGTTAAATCCTTGGATAAACTTTTAATTTTCTTCTCAATAGAAGTGAAAATTCCTTGAATAATATTTATTTCCTTGTGCTCCAATTGTGCCTTATAAACAACACGCTTGAGCTTGCGCAACATATATTGTGGATCTTGCTGAAACAAAAAATCAGCCTTATCTAAAACGCTTTCTAAACGCTGAAACAAAAAGTTAAGCTCACCTGCCGTAGCAGGCTTATCCTCTGAAACGGTTTTTTCCATAGCGGTCACAATACCGTCTACTGTACTCTCATACTCAAGAGCTGTGCAACGTATTTGATAAGCAAATACCTGTACCGCCATTGCTAAATTTAGTGAACTGTAATCGGGGTTAGCATTAATACAAGCATGATACTGACAATGCGCCAATTCCTCATTGGTCAAACCTGTGCGCTCGCGTCCAAATACCATAGCAACCGGGTACTTTTTTGCCGTCTCAATTATCAGCCTGGCTGCCTCTTGTGGATCAAGCATAGGCCAAGGCATGGTGCGTGACCGTGCGCTTGAGCCTATGACCAAAGTACATTCCTCAATAGCTGAGCTCAAGTCAGCAACATTATGCGCAGACGCCACTATATCTGTAGCTCCTGATGCTAATGCACAGGCATCGCCCTGATCAGCAAAATATTCACATGGCTCTACCAAGCGGAGATCTGATAAGCCCATGGTTTTCATAGCCCTAGCTGCAGAGCCTATATTTCCAGCATGACTGGTTCCTACCAATACAATACGAATGTTGCTTAAGACGCTTGCTAAATTAATTTCTGACACTTTTTATCTCTAGATATGGTTTTGATGCCCAATTGATAAGGACGTGAAATAAGAATTTTGGTATTCTACCGTCCGCGTTGTGAGACGTCTGCTTTTAATCTATAAAAAAGCTGACTACAGGCTTACAACTGTTCTTTTACAGTTCAAATTCATTAATAAGTGCTCACCGTGACTTACGGTAAGCGCTGGAGATAGTCATGAGCTCAAGTCTTAATATCGGCACATTAAACATCGCAACTCAAGCTGCCCGAGCGGCTGGTAAAGTGCTTCATAAATTTAGCAAAAAACTCGATCGCATCAAAATCTCTGATAAAGGCATTAATGAATTTGTTTCTGATGCTGATCAACAAGCCGAATATGCGATTATTGAAATAATCCGTCAAAACTACCCTGATCATGCCATTCTAGCCGAAGAAAGCGGCACACATGATTCTAAGGAAGGCAGTGAAGGAGCGAAGCATCGCTGGATAATTGACCCACTTGATGGCACTACCAATTTTCTCCATGGCGTCCCTCAATATTGTGTGTCTATCGCCTTAGAAGTGGATGGAAAATTGCAAGATGGCGTTATCTATAACCCTGTATCAGAAGAGTTATATACCGCTTCTAAAGGACAAGGAGCCTTCTTAAATGACAGACGTTTGCGAGCCAGCCAAAATACCAAACTTGGCCTTTCTCTCATAGGTACTGGCTTTCCCTACAGTGCTAATCGCGTGCATTTAGATAGTTACTTAAAAATGCTCAAAGCGGTAATCAATAAAACCTCAGGAGTTCGACGCGCTGGTTCAGCCGCTTTGGATTTAGCTTATGTTGCTTCTGGTCGTTATGATGCATTTTGGGAAGCCGGACTTAAACCTTGGGATATCGCTGCTGGTATCGTGCTTGTGCGAGAAGCAGGTGGAATGGTTACAGATTTAGAAGGACGCGATAGTTTTATGCAAACTGGAAATATTCTGGCCGGCGGTTTAAAAATTCATAGAGATATAGAAGAACTCATTCGCCCTAACCTTTACTAAAAGTATTTATTGGTATTCAGATGAAACTAGCAACTATTCTCTATAACAAAATCCAATGTGTTGCGCGCATTGAAAACGATGCGGCTTATATACAATCTGAACCCAAGTTTAAGGATGTATTAGAGTTTTTAGATAATCAAGAAAAGGCTATTTTAGATTTCTCTGATTTGGCCACTCTTCAAAAAATTGACAAAAAAACTCTAAACTTCTTAGCTCCAATCCCAAGACCAAGAAGCAATGTGATGTGCTTGGGATTAAATTACCTAGAACATGTCCAAGAAAATACTAAAATAATGGGCAGAGAAATACCGCCCCCAGAGTTTCCAATTGTTTTTACCAAAGCACCAAGTGCTGTAAATTCTCCGTTTGGTGAGATTGAGCTGGATACATCCATTACCCAAAAGCTAGATTGGGAAGTTGAATTGGGTGTGATAATCGGCAAAGGCGGCAAAAGAATTAACGCTGAAAATGCCATGCAACATGTGTTTGGTTATACCGTTTTAAATGATATCACTGCACGTGACTTGCAACGCCAGCACAAGCAGTTTTTTATTGGTAAAAGTTTAGATGGCGCATGTCCCATGGGACCAATTGTTGTAACAAGAGATGAGCTCCCAGACCCACATAATTTAAGAATCACTTCGCGAGTAAACGGCGAAACGCAGCAAGACTCTAACACTCGGCATATGATATTCAATATTCCGCAAATTATTGAAATATTATCTCGTTCACGCACACTTGAAGTTGGTGACGTGATAGCTACAGGAACACCAAGCGGAGTAGGAGTAGCTCAAGAACCCGCACGTTTTTTAGAAGCTGGCGATCTATTAGAAAGCGAAATTGAGAGCATCGGAATTTTAAGTAACAAAATCATTTCGCCTAAATCAGGTGTATAACTACACAAGTCGTGGCAAGCTTGATACTATCTTTGTTGGTGATTTACTCAGACTAATTAGACTGAATAAATTCGTATAAGACAGACTAACCCTCACATATCAAGCAGTGACAGGTAATGGATAAACCAATCTATAATCCGCAACGTAAAGTGACAACCATCATGGCAGCTGATGTGGTTGACTACGGGCGCTTGATGCGCGAAAACGATAATACTACTTTGCGAAATCTAAAAACACGCCGTTTAGCATTCGAGCATTTTGTTCAAGCTTATGGTGGTCGAGTTTTTGGTACTGTTGGGGATAGCTTCATGGCAGAGTTTCCAAGCGCATTAAATAGTGTACGTTGCGCCATAAACCTTCAAGAAGCCATCCGCCAATTAAATATTGAGATACCTGAAAAACAACGCATGCGATTACGCATTGGTTTGAATTTAGGAGATGTTATACAACAAGGAACAGATTTATTTGGCGATGGGGTAAACATTGCAGCTCGGATTGAGCCCTTATCTGATCCTGGCGGAGTATGTCTTGCTGGAAATGTATATGAACAAGTTCACAGAAAATTAGACCTGCACTATCACTTTTTAGGCTCACAAAAAGTAAAAAATATTGATATACCAATAACGGCTTTCAAAGTACTAGGACATTCAGCTTCTAAACCATCGAGTTGGGGGGATTTTAGTCGAGCACTTAAAATCAACCAAGGCTTTCGTTATCAGCTAGTACTCATTTTAGTTTTATCTCTCATTGCTGCAAACAAGATTACAGGACTCGTAAGCAATCAAAATTTGAGCTATCTTATTCAAGTAATTATTGTTGCCACCGCCGCAATTCTTAGTTTTTCTCTGTATAAGAAAATTCAAGCACCTGTTTCTAATAAGACACCTGAAGAAATCTTAGATGCAGATTTACTCGACAGCGCTCTGATTCTAATTAAAAGTAAAAGTCTTGATAAAGGCACTGCATCATTGCATTCACAGAAAAAACTTATTCCCAGTATTGCAGTGTTACGCTTTGCAGATTTAAGTCAGGACAATGATCAAGAATACTTTTCAGATGGATTAAGTGAAGAACTAATTAACGTTCTTACAAAGGCTAATAACTTAAACGTAAGTTCAAGAACAGCATCTTTTGCACATAATCGTGATGAGATAAATACACAAAATTTCGCAAAACGCCTAGGTGCTGATTATTATATTGAAGGCACTGTTCGTAAAGCTGAAAATCGCGTGCGTATTAACGTTCAACTTATAGAAACAAGTAGCAACTTAAATTTATGGTCTGACTCGTACGATCGTGTATTAAATGACATCTTCGAAATTCAAGATGATATCTCAAAACGCATTGCTGAAGCACTAAGCGTTCAGTTCACAACCGATCTTGATAGAGACTCGCTAACCTCAGACTCTCGCGCTTATGACTTTTATCTAAGAGGACGTGCTTTTTTTATGCATAAAGGCATAGAAAATATTCGTTCCGCAATTCAAATGTACTCTATGGCGTACAAACTTGACCCTAGCTTTATTCGAGCTGGTACTGACTTAGCTGAAACTTATGCCATTCAAGCAATCTTCTATAATGGAGGCGAGGAATCCTTAGAAAAGGCCAAACACTTTGCCAATAAAATTTTATTACTTGCACCCGAACGTGCTGAAACTTATGTTGCCTTAGGCATGACGCATTTAGCTCACAAGGAACACGAGCTTGCAGCGGGCCGTTTCGAAAAAGCCATCAGCATTAATTCAAACTTGTATGAAGCTCAGCATAATTATGCTCGAGTGCATTATCATCAGGGCAATTTAAAAGAAGCCATTATGCACTTTGAGAAAGCTGCAGAAATAGAAACAAGTGATTTTGAAAGCTATGCAATTGCTGCCCCACTATATACAGCTCTAGGACAACATGAAAATGCCCAAAGCACATACCGTAAAGCGCTTGAAAGAATATCTAAATACAGAGAAAACTACCCCGACAATCAACGCGCCGTTCAATTTGGCGCCATTGCACTATTAAAACTTGATGAAAGAGAACAAGCTTTTGAATGGGCCGAACAAGCGCTTGCCTTAAATAAAGACGAGCCAGCGACCCTATACAATACCGCTTGTTTTTATGCTCAAGCCGGTGAAATTGAAAAATCGCTAAACTGTTTAAGCAATTCAATTACCTCTGTTAGCTGGATTGAGAACGATCCTGAGCTGGATCCAATTCGCGAGCATCCAAGATATAAAGAAATTATTGCTAAACTCAGCGATTAACTTCCAACTGATTCTTTTTCTATAAGCGCGAGTATCTGAAGCTCAATATTAATAGAAAAAGAAACAAAAACCCTAAGCCTAAACTCCCCCCACCAGAGTATGAGGACTTATATGAAACAGTCGCTACCTTCTCATTTTTCACTCTATCTGTAAATGCATTTAATTCACTCTCAAGATTAAGCAACATCTCCTTCATAGCAAGTTCAAAACTATTTTGTGACATTACATCTTGAACAAACTCCTTGTGGTTTAAGGTCGATTTTTTTCTGGCCTTATGAGTTCCTGGCGCTCTAAATAATAAGGTTTCAGTTTTTATATCAAAAACAGCTGTATCCACAAAACTCTGAGTATGATTATCATCACCTTTAAACAAATAAGCACCAACGACTGTTAAATAGAGCAAGGACACATTTTTATTATAAGATTTTTGCACTTGGTCATAAGAAACCAAAGCCATTAAGTCTACATTGTATAAATTTGCCACTTGCTTAAGGTTTGTGAAGCCTCCTTTTCTTTGTAAGTAATTAGCCGGAATCATTTCAATATGTTCAATGAACGGGTACGCAGAAAACTGCTCCTTTGCTTTTTCAAGTAAATCTAATTGATGAGCAGGAGTTAAAGCAATTTGTGAATAGCCTGAGGTTTTAGGCACAAATGCAATACCGATTCTGACCGGCAATTCAATATGTGGAATTCCAGCCTGTCTCTCACCCTGTTTACTCTTCTCGATGTGCTCACCACTTGGGTAAAGATAGTCAAGCAAACTACTGGACACATGTTTATCACTCTCAAAATCCAATACCCCACATCCTAAGATACTCATTAGGGCAAGAATAAGAACAGCGGTTTTGGTACTTTTATAAAACATAGTATTCACT
>CALHVH010000207.1 GCA_938039225.1 uncultured Gammaproteobacteria bacterium | reverse complement strand
ACCACTAAATAATAGGACTTTATTTAAACGTGATGCTCATATGTGTTTGTACTGTGGTAAGCAATTTTTAGCCAATAAACTATCACGCGATCATATCAAGCCAGTTTCGCAAGGTGGTAGAGATGTCTGGACTAATGTGGTTACAGCTTGTAGGCGTTGTAATAATCACAAGGCAGGTAACACACCTGAACAAGCAAATATGCAATTATTAGCCATACCGTTTACGCCAAATCATGCTGAGTATATTTACTTGAAAGGAAAAAGGATATTGGCAGACCAAATGGAGTTTTTACAGCAGCATTTTCCAAGGAAAAGCCCACTAAGGCAACGCAAGCCTTATCAGTGGAATTAAACAAGCTAGGCTTTATGCTTATCGTCATTGCGAGCACTTATTCATGCTGAGTATAAACTCTGTGCGGCAATCTCCAGACACCGAGAATCTCTCTAACAACTTGCCACGACTTCTGACGAAGTCTCGCAATGACGTATATTTAGGTTAAACTGCCCACATGATCTATCTTATTGACGCTAGCGTTTTCGTGTTTCGTGCTTATTACACCATCCCTGCGGATATGCAGGCACCGGATGGAACACCCATTAATGCCTTATATGGTTTCTGTAGATTCTTGGGCGATATTCTTGAGCGACAAAAGCCAGAATACATAGCGGTTGCATTTGATGAGAGTCTTTCGACATCATTTCGCAATGAAATTTATCCAGACTACAAAGGTAATCGTGATCCGGCTCCAGAAGATCTTAAAGTGCAGTTTGCATTATGCAGACAAGCCGCTGCTTTACTTGGTTTGTCTGTTTTTTCCAGTCCCCGCTATGAAGCGGATGACATAATTGGTAAGCTTTCTGTGTTTATGCGAGCAGCCGGTAATGCCTCAACTATAGTCAGTCGTGATAAAGATTTAACTCAGCTAATTAAGCCTGGTGATAAATTTTGGGATTTGAAAAAAGCGCCGCTTGAGTATTCTCAAATAAAAGAATATTTTGGGGTTCATCCAGAAGCAATTGCTGATTTTCTCGCGTTAACGGGTGATGCTGTAGATAATATTCCAGGTATACCTGGAGTCGGTAAGAAAACGGCCACAGCATTGCTTGAAAGTTTTTCGTCACTAGATGACATCTATGCAAACATACCAACGATTTCGACATTGAAAATTCGTGGAGCAAAAACACTTGGTGCTAAATTACTAGAACATAAAGAACTGGTTTATCGTTCAAGAGAATTAACCGAGATAGCGGTGGAAATGCCCTTGGATGTAACTGTGGATGGTTTGAAAAGACAAAGACCACAAGTTGAGATGTTAAATGAATTCTTTGATGATTTAGGTATTGGTCAAGGTTTACGTAATCAAATTAAGAGACTCTAATAATAGAGTAATTCAACAGCGATTTATATTAAGGCCCACTAATGAAAATAAAAATCTTGTTTAGTAGTTTAGTGCTATGTATTTTAAGCGCCTGTGCAACTACAGATAATGCTGAAGTGAAAAATAGCTCAGAAAATATAGGCGATACACAAATTACTTTAAACCCAGAATCAAAAAACTTATCTTTTTGGCTAAGTCATGGTTTGGGTCTATCGAGCTGTTCTGAAGATTATCAAGCGTATGCGTTTGAAATTGAATTCTGTGCCTTTAAGTTAGCTTCATCAATCGCTTCTGAGCTTGATGAGAGTGAGTTGGCTAGTGATGATTTTTCAAAAATGCTGAGAGCCTCAATTAAAAATAACTTTCATAAAGAGTTTGCATTCGCGGTATTAAGCAATAATTCCATGTACGCTGACTATGCTTTGAATATGACAGGATTCAAGACGTGGTTTCAGTCGGCTTTTCCAGGTCAGGATATTCCAGTAAATAATTCTGTAAACGTTGAATTAAAACCTAAGGAAATAGACGATAGTCTTTTTGCAGAAGTATTCTTTTCTGAAGACTATCCAGTAGGTTTTAACGATTTTATTTTTGCCGAAGAAAAAACTTATGAAAAAAAATACCTAGGAAAAAGTTTACATTACCAACATAATCAAAATCAAAGCGTTATTACATTTTATGTTTATCCTGTGTTTTATCCAGCTTATCTTAGAGAGGGCATTAACCCAATTTTTGATGCAATGACCGAAGTCAAACAAGGCATAATTTTAGCAACACAACAGGGTTACTATTCAGACTTAGAAATACTTGAAGAAAATTATTTACAGGATAGAAATATTGCTTTTGCAAAATACAGTTTTAAAAACAAGGGACAACAGTATCAATCCTTTACCTACTTAACTACTCATGCAAATAATTTGCTTAAGGTTAGGGCGTCTTTTGATCAAAATACAACTGATGATTATCATCAGGATATTATAAATATGATTGAAACGGTTAAAAATAGCATTCAGTAAGTAAATTTTATGAAAAAAATAATACCCAACAAAAGCAAACTATTCTTTTTAACAATAACCAGCTTATTGATATTGTTTCTTGGGTGTGAAAATGAGTATGCTGAGTATGATACGCCTGAAAAAGTAGCCGCAATTTTTTGGAATGCTATCCAGAAGAGAGATGCTGCAACAGCCACAGCGCAAATCTATGAGCCAATAAGGTCAGAATTTGGAAAACAGATTACTAGTGATATTTTGACAGGAAATATTCCACCTTTACCTGCAAAACTGGTGTTTGAAGTACAAGGAAGTGGCAATTCAGTGATTGTGGTAATAGCTGATAGCGGCGGTGTTGCCTGTAGTTTGATTAAATCAGAAGGACGCTGGTGGGTACGTTAAGCTTTATTTGTAGGGAAAATTAAGCTAGTTGTTTAATCCACACATATAATCCATCATCGGCCCTAAAGCGATAGTCACTGCCAAGAATCATATCTTGCTCACTAACTTCTAAGGTCAATCCTAATCGTGCAAACAAAGGGAATAAGGTTTCAGGACTTGGGTGCTCGAACAGTAAGCCAGGTAACCTATGTACCGAGTTTTCTACCAGCAGCATATTTAATCGATTGGCTGATATTGAGACGGCTTGCTCGTCTATAGTTGGCATAACCAATAACTCAAGACTTTCCCAAAATTTCGCACTGCTTTCTAAAGCATTGGTTGGTAAAACAAAACCACTGAAATGTCCTAGAAGAGAATCTTTACAGTTGTCTTTACTGGGCAAAGAAAAGCTACGTGCAGCTAAGATATTAATTACGGCATCATTGGGACCATGAAAAACCGTTTGCTGGAATGCATCTTCATCTAAGTGAGAATTTATTAACTGGTATTTGTGATCATTTAAATATCGCACAATCGGCGCAATGTCGTCATGCACAAAACTGAATCTAGGTTGTTGTGCTAATTGAGTAAACGCTTCTCGCTGGTGTAGCCCCAAAAAGCAACGTCCATCAGTAACCACTGCATAAGGATAGGAGCGGATATCATTAGTGATGAGAGAGGTGAAGCCCAGCGCTTGAAAGAACTCAAGGCTGTGCAATACATTTTCAACAGGAATACTATACTCAAGAAAGCGAAGATTACTTATTGGAGTTATAGCAGATGTTAAGTTTTCAGCCAGTTGCATGCTCACTTACTTTGGATTTTGATAACTCAAATCCGGTTTCTAATGTTAATTGTGCCAGCATTGCAGCATGCTGTTCACTCGCATTGAGAGCAGGTATGTAATCTAGCTTCTCTCCCCCATGCTCATGATACAACTCTGCGTTTTGAATCGCTATTTCTTCTAAGGTTTCGAGACAATCGGCAGCAAAACCAGGACAAACGGTATCAATTGTGCGCATACCTTCTTTTGCGAGCTTTTCTAGCGTTTTATCGGTGTAGGGCTGAAGCCACTTTGCCGCTCCAAAACGTGATTGGAAGGTCATGATCCATTCATCGTCATTAAGGTCTAATTCTTTAACCACTAGTTCAGTGGTGCTGATACATTGCTTTTGGTATGGGTCGCCTTTATCCACATAGCTTTGCGGTAAGCCATGAAATGAGAACATCAGTTTTTGGTTTTTTGAGTGCTCTGCCCAATGATTTTTAATGGAATCCGCAATTGCAGAGATATAGGCCGGGTGAGCATAGTACGGAGGCACTTGCTTAAGCACAGGTAGCTCTACCCCTTGGTCAATTAAATCTTGAATGTCTGCATACACCGATTTAGTTGTGGCGGTTGAGTATTGTGGATACAAAGGCAGTATGGATATTTCTTCACATCCCATGGCTTTAAGCTTTTGCATACCATTTTTTATGCAAGGACAGCCATAGCTCATGCCTACTGTTACAGACCAGTCGTCACTAGTTTTTTCATTTAAGACATGTTCGACTTTTTCAGCCACATCATAAGCGTGTACCAGTAAAGGCGATCCACGTTTAGTCCAGACCTTCTCATAAGCTTCTGCACTTTTTTTCGGGCGGGTTTTTAGAATGATGCCATTTAGTATTGGTTGCCATAGAATTTTTGGCAAGTTAACAACATGAGGATCGGATAAAAACTGTTTAAGGTAACGTTTAACCGCTTCGGCTGTAGGTGCTGATGGCGTACCTAAGTTGATGAGTAATAAACCTTTTTTCATGTTGTTATAATATATGAATTAAAACGTTTATACGTACAAACTTATAAAAAGAGGGTTAAATGTCAGACCAAAATTTAGTCATGCAATCGGAAGGACTGGGTTTGAGGTTATTGAATCAATCGGATCGAGAGCTATTCTTTTTTATTGAACAAGACGTGATCACGAATCAATACATCAAAGTCCCTAAACCCGAAGCCGAAATTGAAGTTTTTTTTACAAAATTACAAGCAGTTTGGTCTGAAGAAGATAAGGATTGGCACGGTATGGCTGTGGTGGATGTGGAAACCAATAAGTTTCTAGGGATGAGTTTTTATCGTTATAGAGATAAACCGAGTTTGATTATCGAAATCGGCTGGAAGTTACATCCAATCGCAGCAGGACGAGGTGTAGCTACAACTGGTGCAAGAATGTTAATAAAATACCTACATGCAAAATACGCCGTTCACAAATTTGTTGCTCATTGCGATGCTGATAATCTAGCTTCAGAGCGTATTATGCAAAAGCTGGGCATGCAAAAAGAAGGTGTTTTTAAATCACATTTTAAAATCGGGGAAACATGGCGTGATGAGTTTGCTTACGGCCTTGTTCTAGAGGGCGCTTAGAAAAAACGCGTTAAGTTAATTCCAATATAATCATCATCTTTAATAGCAAAGAATGCATCGCTTGAATCATCAACACTAAAAAATCGACTTTCTAGGTTAACTTTCATGCTTTGTCCAATTCGCATAGACGCTTCTAGGCTAAAGAATTGTGTTTGATTATCTAAGTCATAGACAATTCCAGCTAGAAGGTCTGCATTATTCTCATCATTAAATGCAAAACGTCCACCAATGAAAATATCGTTTTGGAAAGTGGATGTGCTCTGCTCCTTTCGGTCATCAAAGAGATATTCAGCGATAAAGCCTAAATCAATACCACTTTCTTTAAGATCATAAAATGAGTATTCAAAGCCGCCTGCTAAAGCGGTATAACGATCTTGCAGCGTACCTTGATTAGAGATGAGCTCAAGTTTCCATAACCAGTTTTCTAAGGTGGCTTGCAGATCTAATGAGCTTTGTTCTATTTGATCATAAAATGGAGTTAGGGATAAACCTGTTGCTGTGATACTTGGAACTAATAATGGCTCTCTGCTAGTTCCTGAAAAATGCGAGATACCAACATCCCAATCACCAAAGACTTGAGCATAACGTAAGGCTAAGTCCACATGTTCCTCTTCAGCGCCTGAGATATATACCGGATTATCAATGTCTATTCTAAAAGGTAGGCTAGGTCGGCCGTCCAGACTTGGAAAAGTGCGTTCTCTAAAGTAGGGAAGAATAAAAAAATCAACTATACCCCAGTCTTTATCTAAACTTAGGTTAATCATGGGCTGACCAAGTTTGTCTTCGCCGTCTAAGTTTTCAACGCCATCGTTTTGATTAATGATATCAACCAAATGTACGGATTCGGTTACTCCCCAAAAAACTTTGGATAGTCCAATTTTTAAATCAAGATTCTGATTTTCAAAAGTTTTTCGCCAATAAAATTCACGTAAATCAAAATGCGTACGTTCATCGTCTAGACTGTCTACTCTAGCAAAAGGTTTGATTACAAAACGTTGGTTGTCATCATCCCAGTCGTGATAAAACTCAGTTTCAAAGCTTAATGATAGGTTTTCGTTTTTTTGATTGGCGCGTTGTGAGTCATTTAAAAAAGAGCGAACTTCGATGCTGAGTTCGCTATCCCATTCTGCAGCGTGGGAAGTATTTATTCCAAATGTGCTGAATAAGCCTATTCCTAAGACAGCGATTAATGCCGTCTTGTATGCGAAAACCGTGATACAAGGTTTAAAATTTGATAGATTCCTGCCTAGGCAGGAAAGACGTGAATTTTTCATAAAATTTATTTTTTGTATTCGTCAAGAGGTCCTGATTGTGATCAGGACAAAATGATGTGTTTAATAACACATCATTTTGCCTTTTTAAGTGTGGCCTTAGTAAAGTCGTCTTCGGTTAAGCCATTGCCAAAGGAATACTCACTAAAAATTAAGGTAGTACTTTTGCCCGTTAAATGGTTTTGCATATCCATGCGACCTGGGCGCCAATATTTATCTAGGTAAAGATTAAAGTCACTCGCAGTAAGCGTTTTTAAAAGTGCAGATTTTCGATCATAGAATTCTACTTTTTGTAAGCGGTAAGTTTCCTGATCTACCCAAGAAATCTGCTTGGTATAACCAGACTTTCTATCGGTTGGGATACGTTCAACAACAAAATAATCACGCCCATCTATATTTTCATCACGTAAATACTTATAGCTGTATTTTTCAACTTCTTGTGAGCCCATATCTTCAAAAGCAAATTCGCTGCTCATGAATGCGCCCGATTTATTGCTGGATGAAATGCGTTTAACACGCTTTAAGTCTGGCAAGAATAACCACTGATCATCGGGCTCTACTTTGTGGGAATGGGTTAACATGGCCGTGCCTTTTACATCGGCAGGGTCGTCAAAGATTATTAAGCTTCGATCACCATCCGACTCTGTTTCTACTGCACGACTTCGCATTTCACGCGTGCGTTCTTTGCCTTTCTTTTTGCGTAGTATCATTTGCATGGTTGAAGATGAGTCTCCCCAGCCTTTATCGAGCTCTTGAGCTTTAATAGCAATAGCTAAGCCTTTTTCTTCAGGCGTTTCTGCTAAGACGTTAAAACTCGAAAAAGTTAATAAGACAGTCGCTGAGACTAGAGTAATAGTTTTGCTTAAATTATTCATAATTAAGCTCCTTGGTGATTGGGTTCAAGTGAAGAAGGAATACTGGTGGCCTGTTTATTGAGACCTCGAGGTTTGTTATCAAGTTTCATTAAAAGAGGTGGTAATAATAAGAAGTCCACCACTAAGGCAAGACCGATTGCAATTACGGTTAGTCTCGCTAGACCGGAGTTCAAAGCGAAATTAGAGGTTGCCAGGATACTAAAGCCACACATTAGGATTATGGTCGTTACTAGTAGTGCAGTGCCAACCGAGGAAAAAGCGAAGCGGATTGCTGCTACTGAGTCCATGGCTTGTTCCCTTCGTGCACGTAGATATTTACTTAAAAAGTGTACGGTGTCATCCACCACGATGCCAAGTACCATGCAGGTAACAA
Source organism: uncultured Gammaproteobacteria bacterium (assembly GCA_938039225.1). Classification (GTDB taxonomy): domain Bacteria; phylum Pseudomonadota; class Gammaproteobacteria; order Steroidobacterales; family JABDMI01; genus JABDMI01. Next base: position 5,491 of record CALHVH010000207.1, on the reverse strand, counting down.
TCGACGAAGCCATATTGACTTGTCCAACCATTAACCCCCAAAGACCAAAGGCTAATCCTGCCGGGAGTAAGTTAGGGATTAAACTAATAAAGCCCATTTTTACACTGCGTAGTGCAAACATGAGTAAAAATGAAATTAACAGCACGCCCAAGAAAGTACCCTTTAGCATGCCTTTAATATTACGTTCAGATAAATGTGAGAACATCACTGAGCCCCCACTGGCTAAGGTCGCCATTTCTGGAGCATTATCAAGCAACCATTGTTCTCCAAGACCAGCAAGAGCTCGTATTTCATTAGTGGAGAGTTGATCAGTTGTGACCACAAAGTTAGTAGATGATTTATCGATATCTACTTGATTATTTAAGTCTAAACCTAAAGGTAAAGACATTTCATACAGTAATAAATATTGTGCGGCGAGTTTTCTTTCTTCTGGAGTTTTATGATAGGCCGGGTTATCAGCATGCATGTTTTTGTTTAAACGCTTGAAGGTTTCACTCATGCTGTTTACATGCAACACACCTTCTTGATTTTCAAACCAGGTTTTGAAATCAGCAAGCTTTGATAAATACTCAGGTTCCGAGATGCCACCATCTTCATTGGTTTTTAAGGAGTAAGCCAATTGATATATCCCGGTTAAACGCTCCATCGCAAATACAGTGTCTTGTCTGAAATCCATATCAGTAGAGAAATATTTAACCCATTCGTCATTGAGTTCATTTCTAGGTATAAAACTAAGCACAATAACACTTAATAAGAAGCCACCTATAAGCATGATGTTATGTCGGCTAACAACAAAATTCGCTAGTTTGTCCATTGAACGATTTAGAATATTTTCTTTACTCATTTTGGCTTTAATGGGCATCACCGAGGCAAGAGCTGGCAAGAAAGTTACGGATAAAGCAAACGCTACCATCACACCCAATGCTGTGATATTGCCTAAGTCATGAAACGGTGGTGAATCTGAAAAATTCATCATCAAGAAGCCAATGGCAGTGGTAACACTAGTAAGTAGTACGGGTAAAAAGTTAACACGTACCGATTCGACTATAGCTTCACGCTTCTTCAAGCCTTTACCTAAGCCCTGAAGAAGTGTGACGTACAAATGCACACAGTCGGCAACCGCTAAGGTCATAATCATAATTGGTGCTGGCATAGACGCTGATGTCATTTTCACACCGGCCCATAAGCTGATGCCCATGCCAATTAAGATTGAGAAAATAATTAAATTTAAACTTACAAAAATAGCTGAATAGCTACGTAAGAGTAGACCAAGAATGATTAAAATGGCTAGAAACATCCCAGGCATTAAGGTTTTCGCATCCGTATCGGATGCTTCAAAAAAAGCCCCATCCATAGCAACAAAACCAGTGATACCTATATCTAAGAACGGATATTTGGCTTGCATTTGGTCTCTTAAGATAACGGCAGAGTCATAAGACGCTAATGACGCTTGTGGAGCATCTTCGGGCATTTGAAAAGTTATACTTATGCCAGTCACATCGGCCTTGCTGGATATTAAGCGATTAAGTAAGGCCGGTTCGTTCAGAGCGATATTTTTCTTGGCAGTTATTTCTTCTTGACTTAGCGTATCGGGAAATTCAATTAAACTCTCTACAATTAAATCATCTTCTTCTGCATAGGTATGTTGAAAGTTGGTAATAGAATCTACACGTGAACTATGGATTAAGGTCCAGGACTGTTCGGTAAAGTCTTCAATTGCAGCCAGTACTTTAGAATCAAAAACATTGCCATTTTTGGGCTCTACTGTATAGAGAAGCACATCATTTTTAACATAGGTATCTTCTAATTCATTAAAGGCTAATAATTGAGGGTTATCTTCACTAAAAAAAACTCTAAAATCCGTGACCATGGTGTAATTTTTTAGACCAATCGCCGAAGCTATTACAATGATTAAGGTACTTAATATCACGACCCATCGATGGTTAATAACTTTATTTGCAAAGCCTACTACACGATTATCGAGTTTCCCGTAGTTACTTGATTGCGAACTTACATTGTTCATGTGATTTCCAAAATGGTATTTAATTAATCTTTATTACGTAGATTGTTTACGTAACGACTCATTTCATTAACGCAATTTTCGTACTCTTGCATATCATGTGTTGCCTTACCTACACTGGCAGCGCCATCATGAACTGCAATTAAAAAGCTGGCTATGGACTCAGGGTTCGCTTCGGCAATAATGGTGTTGTTTTCAATGCCTCTGCGAATGGCATTTGTTAGTTGTTTACGCCATTCGGTTTGAAACTCGGCAAAACGTTGTTGAAAGCCTTGATCAACACCTGACATTTCTTGAATTAAGTTACAAATAGGGCAGCCTAGTTGAATACTATGAAAATTGGCTTCCTCTAGTAATTCTTGGCCAATCGCTAACAAAACGTCGATAGGGTCGTTGTCAGGGTTTTGTAAGCGTTGCCATTTTTCTTGGGACTCGGGCACAATTATTTCATCAAAAACGGCATAGCCTAAGGCTTGTTTATTTGGAAAATGATGATACAAAGCACCCTTGGTAAGTCCGGTATTTTTTAAGATATTACCCAATGAAGCGGCTCTAAAACCTTGAGCATGTATTTCGGAAAAAGCGGCTATCAAGAGCAGTTCTCTGGTCTGGTCGGCTTTTAATTTTTGAGGATTATTCATAGAGATATTAAATATGGATGTGCGAAGATAAGGTGTTGAACTATACATACCAACTGGTATGTATGTCAATGACCTCAGAGGTTATCAAGCAAATTTTAGATAAAAAAAACCGTTACCACTCATGTGATAACGGTTTATGTATTTGATTTAATTGACTAAATTTACATAGTCGTAATCAAATTTATTTTTTAGCTAATAATTCTTCAATGGTAGGAGCTTCGAAATCATCACCCATTTTTCCATTTTTAAGTCGATCAATATAATCATGGTAAGCCTTCATGGCTTGATAACCAAAGAAGATTACTATGGGAATATTAATCCATAACATCACACCTGTACCCAGGTTACTGAAGTTCTCAATATCTTCCGTAGTATTAAAGATGCCCATGGTTGCCACAATAATTAAGAAGCAATAAATAACCTTGTAAGTGGGAACAGCTTTTTTACCCATGAGATAAATAATTCCCTGTTCACCATAGTAACTCCAGGAAATCATGGTGGAGATAGCAAATAACCATGCTGCCAGTGGAACTAACCATTTACCTAAATCAGGTTGCACGGTATCAAAAGCTTTGGCAGTTAATGTTGCACCAATCCAGTTTTTATAAACTTCGCCATCTTTAAATTTAGGCTTGCTTTCGCTTCTAATTGAAGACCATTCAAGTTTAAGTTGCCCCTCTTTTTCAACAACTGCAGCAAAAGCGCGACTTAAGTTGTTAGCAGTGTCACCATTGGCATCACCTTCTATATAAGCAAAGACTTCATCGCCGACTTTCCATTCTTCATTAGGTAATAAGGTTAGGCTATTGTCTTTAAGCGCTGGTAGTGCTGTGTCATCAATTTGCCAACGATTTGGATTTTCAGCATCAAGGGAACTGAAAATTTCTGGTGTATTCACCAGCTTACCTTCAGCCGAACGGTCCCAAACACCAGTAGTTAATATGATTAATGCAGTAAAGGTACAAACCACAATGGTATCGATGAACGGTTCTAAACCAGCGACCACGCCTTCTCGAACAGGCTCTTTAGTTCTTGCTGCTGCATGAGCAATAGGCGATGAGCCTTGACCCGCTTCACTAGAAAATAAAGCACGTTTCATACCAAGAATTAAACCGTATGCAACCGTACCACCCATAAAGGCTCCTGCTGCTTCTGTAGGGTTAAACGCTGAATGAACAATTAATTTAAGTGTAGGTAAGATTAGACCAGCATTAGCTACTAATACAACTAAGCCTGCTGCTATGTAAAGTAAGACCATGAATGGCACAAGTCTTCCTGCAACCGAACCAATACGTTTGATCCCGCCTAAAATAACCATGGCAACAACGATGGCAAGAATAATGCCTGAAGCAATTTCAGGAATTCCAAAATATTCTCTAGATACATCAGCAACATTCCATGCTTGGAACATATTCCCGCCAGTCACGGCAGAGACTAATAAAGTCACACAGAAAATACCCCCTAGCACTTTACCTAAACCAGCAAGTTTAGGATTTAAGTTAGCTAGACCTTTTTTAACCACATACATTGGTCCGCCCAATGGTTCCTCTGGGTTCGATGTATCACGATAAAGCATGGATAGCGTTACTTCGGTAAGCTTAAGCGCCATACCAAATATGCCAACAATCCACATCCAGAAAACTGCACCAGGACCACCTAGAGCAATTGCAATAGCTACGCCAGCAATATTCCCTAAACCAACGGTGGCAGACAGTGCTGCAGAGAGAGCTTGAAAGTGACTAATGGCACCGGGATCGTTTTTATCATCATACTTACCGCGAAGTACGGCCGAGCCATGAGTTAGAGAGCGGTATTGACTAAAAATAGACCAGAATGTATAAACAACACCAGTGGCCATGATTACGTAAACAAACCATTCTGCCCATAGAAAATCGTTGATTACACCAATAAATTCATTAAAACCCTGCATGAAAGCTCCTCGCTTTTATATTATGTATTTTATTAACCGCTAATAATGGCTCTTTAAGAGCAAATGTGCAAGGTTAGAAGTATACTTTCTGCAATTCGATATTAAAAATAAAGACATTTCATGAAAATTCTAAAAATATTCAGCGTATTTTTGCTGCTTTGTTATGCAGGTATCTGTGCCTTTTTGTATACCCAGCAAAATAAGCTGATATATTTTCCTCAACCTGAAGACTTAGAAAACGCCAAAACGTTTAAACAATTTTTAACTGAAATTCAGCATGAAGGAATTGCTTTGCACGGCTGGAGTAGGGTACAGAATGTAAGTCCAGAGAATCCAGTAGTTTTCTATTACGGAGGCAACGGCGATGAAGCCTCACGTAATATAAGTGTTCTTGCTGAAATGGGTTTTAAGAATTTTGTTGCCATGAATTATCGAGGTTATGGCCGTAGCGGAGGCAAGCCTGATGAAAAAGATTTAAAAAAAGATGCTTTATACATCTTGGATGAGATTGTTAAAACCAACGGTATCCAAGCAGAGTCGATAATTCTTATTGGCCGTAGTTTAGGGTCTGGTATTGCTACATATGTTGCCAGTGAAAGAGATGTGGCTAAAGTTGTATTAATTACACCTTATGACAGTATTGTAAATGTTGCACAAAAACGTTTCCCATTGTTTCCTGTATCTACTTTGTTAAGACAACGTTATGAATCAGATAAATTAGCACCAAGCATAGAAAAACCAATGTTATGTTTGATTGCTGATCAGGATCAAATAATCCCTAAGCATCACGCAATAAAACTGTGCGAGCTATGGAAGGGAGATACCCAAAAAGTAGTTTTTGAAAAAGCTAACCATAATAATATTAAAGAGCACCCTGATTTTATAAGCACTGTTTCAAGG
>CALHVH010000206.1 GCA_938039225.1 uncultured Gammaproteobacteria bacterium | reverse complement strand
CGTCTTGTGTGTTCCTCAGTGGAATGTAAATTTATACACTATGATAATCCTACGCCAGTTGTTGCGGCCGTAGTTGAATATCATGGTCAAATTCTTTTAGCTCATAATGTCTTATGGCCGCCCAGTTGGTATGCGCTGATTACTGGGTTTCTAGAGAAAAATGAAGACCCACGTGAAGGCGTGATACGTGAACTAAAAGAAGAAACTAACTTAGATGCGCAAGAAGTCAATTTTATAAATCACTATACCTTTGAGCGTATGAACCAACTCATCATTGCCTATCATGTAGTTGCAACGGGCGATATTAAGTTGAATGAAGAGCTTGATGATTACAAGCTTTTTGATAAAGATAAAGTAAGGTACTGGGAGTCAGGAACTGGTTATGCTTTACGTGATTATCTGAAATCGGTTTTACCGGATCACGAACCCGAGTTATTTTTACGTCCTGAATATAAAAAATGATTCAAGCATGGCTTAATATTTATCAGTCTTAAGCCATGCTTATTGGTTATATAAATTCTAGAAATCCATGGATTGTTCTATAGCAACACCATCTTCACGTAAAACAATTTTCGTATTAATTACACCAAAGATATCGCCAAAAGCACCTAACACAGCTCGAATTTCTTCTAATGAAAGCTCCTCATCTTCTTGCATAGCTTCGGCAAGATCAGGGTTAGATAAAACCTTATCCAGTACCTTCATGTACTTGCCCATATCCACTGAGTAAGCAAATAGAGGAGGATTTTTAGAGGCCTTCAAAGCAAAAATTTTCTTAGGTGTGTTTTCTGCGTCTTTGCCTACAGAAATGGTCATTGCTTTATCATTCATAGCGGCAAACACATCCATAGGAATAGGTTCAGGGAAGAGTTCATTAATTAATACAGCCTTGCCATCATCTTTAATATTTAAAGCGGCCAATTCCGGCGACATCATTTTGCCCATGTTAACCATGGTTTTAGGTTTATCGGCAGCGAATACAGCATAGGCACTGAAATTATTGGAGAGTGCTTCTTGAATCTCAGAGAAATCGAGTTCTTCCTCTGACTCTTCATCGGCTTGAATGAGTTTGAACATCGCATCAGCATCAATTTCATCAATAACTACATTAAAGCCATGAACACTTTCTACAAAGCCAGCAGCAGGGTTTTTCACTGCTTTTAAAGCCTGATCTAAATTTTCAGCTTCGATTTCTAAAAACTCACATTGATAAGGCTTTGCTTGTAAAGCTTCTATACGTTTAATGGCAAAATCACGCATAGCCGGTATATCCATGCTAAAACCCATGGAGAAGAAGCCCGTACCATCACCAAGACCAGGAACCGGTGCGGATAGCGCCGTCATTTCTTTGGCAAGGTCCGATCGTACTTCAAAAACGGATTCAGTGACGAGTCGTTTACTCGAGACTTCGGTTAAGCCATACACCAAACGAGGCATGGTTTTAACCATCTCTTGCAGCTCAGATTTACATACTTCCGATAACTCATTACGTTTTTCTGCGTACTCGTCAAATTGCCCAAGAAATTCTTTATCTAAGCCAGTGGGTTCTTGTATAAAACGGTTTAAAATTTGTTGAAAATCAATATAGCCAAGACTTTCGGGTAAATAGTTTTTTTCCGACATCAATTTATTAATAGTATCGGTTGAACTAAGTGCAACTTCAGGTTTGGTGTGTCCAATAAGTTGCTCTAACATTTTTGTGGTGGACTCAGGTGGTAAAAAAGTTAAGATTAAGTCTTTGTCGTTTAAAGCAAAAATCAGTTCTCCATTATCTTTTTCTGAAGTCGAGTCGCTTATTGTCCAAACTTGCATACCATCAACGGTGAGCTGTGGAATTTTATCCTCGGCGTAAGCTTCGATACGTTCAATGGCTTTAGAGAATAACTTGGTATCTGAAAGGCTTAAACGCATTACTGGTAAAACCCCGTTGCCATAAACCGCATAAGTCGATTTCTTAGTGATACCAAATTTTTCAAAGCTCTTGAAACTGAATTCACCATCGAATTCTTTTTGTAAGGCTTTAATCCATTTGTTGTCCCAGAAATCATCTCCTTCAATCTCAATGCCAATTTCGTTGTTGGCTTTGGCTCTTTCTACATAATCGGCATAGGCGTTTTTAGCAATGCGACTATAAACATTAAAAATTTCACCATATGATTCTGAGAATTTTTCTTGGAGGTCTTCTGGCAATGGTTTTAAATTAATAAATACATAGGGTGAATCAGCAGGAATGTATTGTAAGTGCTCATACTTAGATGAGTTTTTTTTGCCGCAAGCTGCAAAAAATAAACAAGTAGTCAATAAAAGAAGGCTGGTTAAGCGAATTGAGCGAGACATAGTAATTCCTGATGAAAAGTAGATATTTGATGCTTTATTATAGTAGGTTTAAGGCTTTTGCGTGATGTTCAATATGCTCATTAATGAACGAAGCAATAAAGAAATAACTATGATCATAACCAGATTGCATACGTATGCTTGCAGGATGATTATATTGCTTGCAAGTTTGGGCGAAGACCTCAGTACTTAAATGCTCTTGCAGAAATTCATCATCACTTCCTTGATCTATTAGTATCGGAAGTCGTTCGGCAGCGTTTGCAATTAATTGGGTTGCATCGTAATTAGCCCAGTTGGACTGATTACTGCCTAAATAATTAGTAAAAGCTTTCTGGCCCCATGGCACATTGCTGGGATTGCAAATTGGAGAAAAAGCCGAGACTGATTGGTATTTTTTAGGATTTTTGAGAGCCAAAGTTAAGGCGCCATGTCCTCCCATAGAGTGTCCACTGATAGAGCGTTTATCATTTATCGGTAAGGTCTGTTGGCAAAAATCGATTAATTCTTCAGTGACATACGAATACATTTGAAAGTGCTTTGCCCAAGGTTCTTGAGTCGCATCAAGATAAAAACCTGCACCTTGCCCAAGATCGTAGCCATCATCATTGGCTACGTCATCTCCACGTGGAGAAGTATCGGGACATATTAATACTAGACCTAACTCAGACGCTTTTTGCATAGCACCCGCTTTTTGTAAAAAATTTTGATCTGTGCAAGTTAAGCCTGATAGCCAATATAAAGCTGGAGCTTGGTAATGGTCATCAGTCAAAACACTTGGTGGTAAATACACGCCAATAATCATGTCGCAATTGGTTGTTGTTGCGGCGTGTTTAAGTCGGCAATGGATGCCACCAAATGTGCGATTGCCGGATACTATTTCATAAGCGTTTGAATTAAGGTCTAGGCCAGCGCACGATAAGGCCTTGCTTATGAATTGGTTATTGGCAGTCATTAAAATATCACCACAGAGCGAATGCTTTCTCCAGAATGCATAAGATCAAAAGCTTTATTGATGTCTTCTAAGCCCATTGTGTGAGTCACCATTTGGTCAATTTGTATTTTTCCATTCATGTAGTTTTCTACATACTCGGGTAATTCAGTACGACCTCGAACACCGCCAAAGGCTGTGCCACGCCATACTCGGCCGGTTACTAATTGGAAAGGGCGTGTTGCAATTTCTTGTCCTGAGCCAGCCACTCCAATAATGACGGATTCGCCCCAGCCTTTGTGGCAGCATTCTAAAGCCGAACGCATAACGTCAACATTGCCTATACATTCAAATGAGTAATCCACACCACCATCAGTTAATTCCACAATCACGTCTTGAATGGGATCGGTATAATTTTTTGGATTCACAAAATCAGTGGCGCCTAGCATTTTTGCCATTTCAAATTTGTCTTCATTGATATCAATCACAATAATGCGTGAAGCTTTTGCCATCACAGCACCTTGCACAACACTAAGACCAATGCCTCCCAAACCAAATACGGCTACAGTATCGCCAGCCTGTACCTTTGCGGTATTTAGTACTGCGCCTATTCCAGTAGTAACACCGCATCCTAATAAACATACTTTATCCAGTGGCGCGGAAGGATTGATTTTGGCCAGGGATATTTCAGGCACAACAGAATACTCTGAAAACGTTGAAGTACCCATATAGTGATAAACCGGATTACCATTTAAAGAAAAACGGGTTGTACCATCAGGCATTAGGCCTTTACCTTGTGTAGCTCGAACGGCTTGGCAAAGATTGGTCTTGCCTGATAAACAGAACTTACATTCACGACATTCTGCGGTGTACAGTGGAATAACGTGGTCGCCCGGTTTCAAAGAGGTCACGCCGGCACCCACTTCTTCAACAACAGCCCCACCTTCATGGCCTAGAACTGAGGGGAAAATACCTTCCGGATCATCGCCAGATAGAGTGTATGCATCAGTGTGGCAGACACCAGTAGCAACTACGCGAATTAAGACTTCTCCAGCTTTGGGTCCTTGAACATCTAATTCAACGATTTCCAAAGGTTTTCCTGCAGCTATTGCTACGGCGGCACGTGATTTCATGTTGAGTCCTTAAAATAGTAATTAGAAAAAATTTATTTATTTTAAAGGAAATCACGCATCAATATCATGAGATTCGGTTGTTTATTTAAGTCTGCGTATGACTTATTGATAACAGCAATAGCTAGTATTTTATTGGTCTATTTTAGACTTTCGGCCATATTGCTCAAAGAGCTTGTGTTTTTTTAAATAGGCGCGTAATTGGTGGTAGCTTAGGCTTAATAATTTGGCCGCTTTAGCTTGATTGAATTGCGCTTCTTGCATGGCAAGATCAATCATTTTTTTCTCTAAATTACTTACGCTTTCTTTGAGTGGTGTTTGTAATGCCGTGAGGTCCAAAGTGTGCAGTGGAGCTACATGACTTTGCCTAATTTCTTGAGGTGTTTTCTCTAGAGCGTCAAAGCGATGTTCAAATTCAGTAACAAAGGGATTGAAGCGTATGGTATCAATGGCTTCTTCTGTCCACTCAGTGCGATAAAGTGAACGCTCAACCACATTGCGTAATTCGCGTATATTACCCGGCCACGCATAGTTTAAAAGAGCTTCTTGAGCGTCTCGTGAAAACCCAGGGAAATATTCCCAGCCTAGTTCCCTTACCATATTGATTGCATAAAACTCAGCTAATAGAAGAATATCACTCTGTCGATAACGCAAAGCCGGTAAATTAATTACATCAAAAGCTAAGCGATCCAATAGGTCGGCACGAAAGCTTCCTTGCTTGGCCATCTCGGGTAAGTTGGCATTGGTCGCTGCAACAATTCGTACATTTACTCTTATGGTTTCATTTCCACCAACACGTTCAAATTCACCGTATTCTATAACGCGTAGAATTTTTTCTTGCATACGCCTTGGAATAGTCGCGAGCTCATCTAAAAATAAAGTGCCTTCATCAGCTCGTTCAAAGCGGCCAATATGTCTTTGTATCGCTCCGGTAAATGCTCCCGCTTCGTGGCCAAAGAGTTCACTTTCCAAAATGCTCTCTGTCAGTGAAGAGCAGTTGAGTTTGATAAATGGCTGTTCCCAACGGGGTGACAGGTAGTGTAAGCGAGTGGCTATTAATTCTTTACCGGTACCTCGTTCGCCAATAATAAGAACGGGTTTGCTTAGTGGGGCTACTTTGGAGGCCTGTTCTAAGGTGGCTAAAAAGGCTGGAGATTCGCCTATGGCTTGTACCCGTTCATGTGATTGTAATTCCATATGAGCATTTTAACCAATATTTGATATATTTGTTAATTTTTAGCATAAAATATAGTTAAATTGACTAATTATTGGAAGATTACAAATTAAGCACAAATTTTTACAATTGAAATAATGTCAAATAAAACAATAAGTTAGAAATTTATAAAAAACTTGGCACGGCCTTTGCATTATAGGGAGTAAGACAAACATATTTGGAGAAACACAATGGGTATATTTTCAAGAATGACAGACATCATTCAAGCTAACGTTAACGCTATGTTAGACAAGGCTGAAGATCCTGAAAAAATCGTTCGTTTGATGGTTCAAGAAATGGAAGATACTTTAGTAGAAGCACGTACAGCCGCGGCTCGCGCCATTGCCGATAAAAAAGAATTAGCTCGTAAGCATGGCAATATGATAAACGAAGCTAATGATTGGCAAGCTAAGGCTGAGTTGGCAATTTCAAAAGATCGTGAAGATTTGGCCAAGGCGGCTTTAACGGAAAAAAATCATATCATCTTAACTGCCGAAGCCATTAACCAACAAATTAGTGATGTTGAGATTGGTTTAAACAAATTAAACGAAGACATTGGTAGTTTAGAAGATAAGTTAACTGATGCTAGAAATCGTCAAAAGGCTTTAATTCTTAGACAGAATACAGCGGTTAAGCAGTTGGAAGTGCGTAGACAAATTTACGATAACAAGTTTGACGATGCCTTAATGCGCTTTGAAAAATACGAACGAAAAATGGATTATGTTGAAGGGCGTGTAGAAGCTTATGACTTAGGACGTACCAGGGATTTACGTGACGAGTTTGCTGATCTAGAAGGTGATGAAGAAATTCAAAATCAATTAGCTGAACTAAAAAAGAAAGTACAAAAAAGCTAAATTGCTAAATTAAAAATAGAGTTTGCTGAAAATTATTTAAAAATTATTGGAGTCAGAAATGTTGGAAACGTTTGGAATTTTAATCTTAGTTATTGTGCTGCCATTATGGTTGATACTGCACTACGCAACTGCTTTGAAGAAATCCAAGAGCTTGACCAAGGGCGATGAGCAGTTGCTTGAAGAATTATGGAATTTATCGCAACGCATGGAAGAGCGCATCGAAACCTTGGAAGTAATTTTAGATCGTGATAATAAAGCGTGGAGAAAATAATGAATACTAGTATGGGTGAATCTTATCAAGACCGTGTACGTTACTATCGTAGAAAAAGCGAACAAGAACGTGCCGCAAGAAACCGTAAACGTTATGGACAAAGCGCTAAACAGCAACAAGGTACAGACTTTGATTTTGATGAGGCTTTGTATAATTTTAAAAACAAAACGCAGTTTGAAAAAATGTATAGCAATGCCAAGCGTCAAGCACATAGACATGCCAAAGATCATTTAGCATTCTATAGAGATGATGAGCAAGGTTATGTAGGTGGAGTGTGTGCCGGCATCGCTGACAAAATGAACTGGGATGTTAAAACCGTTCGTCTTGTTACCTTTATCAGTGGCATGATCTTTACTGTACCAACCGTTCTTGCCTACATCGCTGCAACTGTATTTTTACGTAAAAAACATTTGGCTTTTTACGGTAGAGATGAGAAGAACTTTTGGAAAAGTGCGGCACAACAAAAAGCTGATGCTGATTTTTCTGAGTTACAAACTCGCAATGAGGAGAATATTTAATGGGACATTTTGAAGACGATTTTCGTAGACCGAGTCCTCGTACGCTTTATAGAGATAAACATGGCGGGAAACTGTTTGGAGTGTTTGCAGGGATTGCAGATTATTTCGGTTTTCAAAAGGGGGCGACACAATTAATAGGGTTTATTTTATGTGTCAGTATGCCTCCTCTGATTGCGGTATATTTTGTTCTAGGATTTATTCTCCCTACACGTCCTGATAATTTGTACTCAAGCCCGTCTATAGAGCGTATGTGGAGAGCTTATCGTAGGTCACCTGTTGGTACAGTTGATGAAGTTAAGCACCGATACAGAAATATGGAAGCGCGTATGCAGAAAATGGAGCGCTATGTGACATCGCGTAGGTATAATTTAGATAAAGATTTTCAAGATCTGTAATTTTATATTTAGTAATTTGGTAAGATAGTTTTTAGATTTTGTAAAGGAGTAGCTAATGGAAGTTTTTGATATGGTCGCCATTATCGTCATATTTGGTGTAATTGGTGAAATGTTTAGAAATTACCTGAAATACAAACAAGGCCGTTCAGATTTTGATGGTGATGAAATAACGGGTCTTGTACGTGATACAGAATCTCGTCAAAAACAGAAAATTGCTCAACTTGAAGAGCGTATTAAAGTTTTAGAACGCATTGTTACTGATAAAAATTATGATTTAAAAAAACAGTTTGATGATTTAGATGCTGCTTAAGTGTAGCCGTGATTGGAGTTAGTGATGGATGATTTTGCACCGATTTTAGCAGTATTAATAGTTTTTGGTTTTGTAACCAAGATTATAAAAATGAGTCTTGATCACCAAAAGCAGAAGCTTGATATTAAAGCTAATGCTCAAACAGAAGCTTCATATGGAACTAAGAATTTGGAATTGCTACAAGAGGTTTCTGTGCTTAAGGAAAGGGTTGCTGTTTTGGAAAAGATAGTAACTGCAGATAAGTATGACCTAAAACAAGAGTTTGATAAATTAGGTGCTAGTTAATAGTTTGCTTACTAATACACTATCAAAAGCCAGGCGAAATTTTGCTCTGGCTTTTTTCGTTTCTATTGCATTATTATTCTTGCTAGCATGTAGTTTTGATGGTGATACGGGTGACTATGAATCAATAGCTTCAGATAAGCTAGAACGAGCTAGAGTGATTAATGTCAAAGATGGCGACTCAGTCATTTTACGCTTTGAGAACTCAATCGAGAAAGAGGCCAGACTGTTTGGTATTGATGCGCCTGAATACAATCAGCCATTTGGTCGTGATGCAAAAGCCATTTTAAAAAAAATGATTTATAAAAAAACCGTAGTTGTGCAGACTAGAGGAACTGATCGTTATGATCGTGCCATTGTGTTATTGTTTTTTGATAATCAACAAATCAGTGTTAATCAACAAATGCTTGAGCAAGGTGCGGCTTGGGTTTATACCCAATTTCAAAAAGAAAAGTCGTGGCTTGATTCACACAATAAAGCCAAACAAGAATCAATAGGACTTTGGAAGAATAGCACTGCGCAAGCGCCTTGGGAGTGGCGTAAAAGGCAGCAAGCAAGAGAAAAGTGAGAACTGGGTCACACAAATTCATCCAAATTCTTATCGAGTGTTATAAATTATTAATTTGTATAGAATTCTTGCTAGAATACTCAGCAATTATTAAACCCTATATAAAGAATAGTATATTCTAATTTCCCTCTGAGACATAAGCATGCGCTTGAAGCCTAACCTAAGTTATTTGCGTAAACTGTCGCTTACGTCAGTCTTTAATACGCTTGGTGCTTTGTTGCTTGTATTGCTCCTAGTCAGTTTTATTGCCTCAACTTACTCACGTAGTGAACTTACGGAAGATTTACAAGCCTCTGCGCTTATTGTAGGTGCGAATATTCGTAACAACATTATTCTTGATGATGTTGATGCAACCAATGAGCTTTTGCAAAGCTTGAAGTATACTCACAATGTTATAGACGCTTACGTTTATGTCCCGAGTAAAAACACTCCCTACGCTTTTTTTCAAAATCCGAATCATCAACTTAGCGTTTTAGAAACTTATAATGGTTTTGCTCAACAATCGCAAAAACCAGTTATTCGCAATCAATACATTGTGCTTTCTGAGCCGATATTATTAGACAATAATATCGTAGCTTCCATCACAATGCGTTCTAGTTTAGATGTTTTACATGCTCGTTATAAATTTGTTTTATATTTGTCTCTTCTGATTGTATTTTTAACCTTACTGTTAAGTTTACTTTTATGGCAAATGAGTCGTCCTTATTGGGCTAGACCATTTGTTCGCTTTGCGCGCTCCTTGCATATGATTTCTTTGGATAATGATTACTCAAGACGTTTACGCATTGAAGACAATGATGACTTTGCGGGCTTGTCGCACAGTATCAACCATATGTTAGAAGAAATTGAAACGCATCAAGTGCAATTGATTTCGCAACAAATAGATTTAGAGCAATTAGTTGAGGCTCGCACAAAAGAATTAACTAATTCTAATCGTAAATTAATTTCTGAAGTTGCCGAAAGAGCTAAAACCGAAAATAATTTATTAAAGTTAAGCAGTGCTGTTACACAAGCTGAAGAATCAGTCATTATTACGGACCAATCGGGTTGTATCGAATATGTTAATCCTTCTTTTGAGCGTATTACTGGCTATAGTGCGGCACATGCAAAGGGACAGAAACCAAGTTTATTAAAGTCTGAATCACATGATGAAGAGTTCTTTTACGATTTATGGAAAACGCTTGAAGCCGGTAAAATTTACAAAGGCGTGTTTATTAATACTCGACCGAATGGGGACAATTATCATCTTGAACAGTCAATTACTCCCGTTTTTAATGAAGCCAAAGAAATAATTAATTATGTTGCTACCGGTAGAGATATTTCGGAGAGAATCGAATCAGAAATTGCTTTGCAGCACATGGCTCATCATGATGCACTAACAAGCTTACCAAACCGAATGTTGTTAACAGACCGAATCGACCACGCATTACAGCGAGCCAATCGTGAAAACAGTGAAGTTGCAGTAATGTTTATTGATTTAGATGGGTTTAAAGTGGCTAATGATATGTATGGCCATGAAACGGGTGACTTGGTCTTAAAAACCGTAGCAAGCCGATTACGCTCTGTTGTGCGTACTCAAGACACGGTTGCGCGTATATCTGGCGACGAGTTTGCCGTGGTTTTAGAAGGTATGAATTCTCATGCTGACGTTGGTATTGTTGCTAGAAAACTATTGGATAGTTTGTGCAATCCTTATGTCATTAATAATAGCGAAATATTCTGTACCGCCAGTATTGGAGTCGCACTGTATCCTAGTGATGGTAAAGATACGCGTAGTTTGTTGAAAAACTCTGATCAGGCCATGTATAAAGCTAAACGCGATGGCAAAGCACGTTATAGTTTTTATTCTGAAAACGATGCTCAATTTGATTCTCGTCGTCTAGAGCGTGAGCAACAACTCATTCGTGCAGTTAAAGAGAATCAGTTTGTTTTACATTATCAGCCATTAATGCGAGCTGACGAATCGGCAGTTCACGGAGTTGAAGCATTGATTCGCTGGGATCACCCTGTGCATGGTTTGATTTATCCGGATCAATTCATTCCTTCTCTAGAAGATTCGGGCATGATCGATCAAGTGGGAGCTTGGGTTATTCAAGAAGCGTGTAACCAGTTAGCTATATGGCAAAAACAGGGCTTTGAAAAACTGGTTATGTCGGTGAACATTTCTCCACGTCAACTGAATGATAAACAGTTTTTAGGATATGTGGTTACGGCTTTGCAAACCACAGGCGTAAGCGCGCATCAATTAGAAATCGAAATTACCGAACGAATCTTCTTAGCCTTTAATGACAACAATCTTAAAACCTTAAATAGTTTGGCGGACTTGGGTGTACGAATCGCTGTTGATGATTTTGGTATGGGGCATTCGTCATTAAGCTACCTCAGCAAGCTGCGAGTTAATACCTTAAAGATTGATCGCAGTTTTATAAGAGACATGATGCATAATAAGGAAGACGCCAAAATTGTTTCGGCCTTAATTGGTTTGGGTGAGCGCTTAAATATAAATGTAACAGCTGAAGGGGTAGAGACAAGAGAGCAATTGTCAGTACTTGAGAGTTGGAATTGCCATATCGCACAGGGCTATTTATTCTCTAAGGCGATGCCTGCTGAAGAGTTTATTGATTGGACACAGGGCGCAACTAAGCAATTACGAGTTTTAACCGATGAAGCCTTGCTGGATTTTGTAGATTCTGTATAACAATTACAATGCTTTAATAATTTCTTCAACCATTTTCTTTGCATCAGACAAAAGCATCATTGTATTGTCAGTATAGAACAGTGGATTATCTACACCAGCATAACCTGCTGACATAGAACGCTTAACAAATAAAACGGTTGCCGATTTTTCTACATCTAAAATTGGCATGCCGAATATTGGTGAAGTAGCATCGGTTTTAGCCGATGGGTTGGTTACATCATTTGCACCAACCACAAAAGCAACATCGGCAGTGGCAAATTCACTATTAATATCTTCAAGCTCAAATACTTCGTCGTAAGGAACATTGGCTTCGGCAAGTAATACATTCATGTGCCCCGGCATACGGCCGGCAACAGGGTGAATGGCGTATTTGACTTCAACTCCTGCTTCTTTTAAAGCATCAACCATTTCACGTGTTGCATGTTGAGCTTGAGCCACTGCTAAGCCATAACCAGGAACGATAAGAACCTTTGACGCATTTTTCATAATGAAAGCTGCGTCCTCAGCGCTGCCGCGTTTAAATGGTTTTTGTTCTCCAGCTTCGACATCAGTAGAAGAGCTATCCGCTCCAAAACCACCCAGAATTACATTAAAGAAGCTTCGGTTCATGCCTTTGCACATAATATAAGACAAAATTGCACCAGATGAGCCTACCAAAGCGCCGGTAATTATTAAGGCAAGATTGCCTAGTGTAAATCCAAGAGCAGCTGCCGCCCAACCAGAATAGGAATTTAACATTGAAATGACAACGGGCATATCGGCGCCACCAATAGGGATGATAAGTAGCACCCCTAAAACAAGGGTAATAATTATGATTGCCCAAAAAATTCCTGTATCAGCACCGCCACCATTCATTAATTTAGCAATTAATAAAATCACACTAATACCTAAGGCGAGATTAACAAAATGTTGCCCTTTAAAACTTATTGGTGAACCAGACATATTGCCATTGAGTTTCAAGAAGGCGATGACAGAGCCGGTAAAGGTAATCGCTCCAATTGCGGCGCCTAAGGAGAGCTCAAGTAAGCTATAGCCCTTAATGCTACCAGCTGCTCCAATTCCAAAGGCCTCTGGTGAGAAGAACGCAGCACAGGCTACCAGTACCGCGGCTAAGCCTACAAGACTATGAAAAAAAGCAATGAGTTGTGGCATGGATGTCATTGCAATTCGTTTAGCTATGACGGCACCAATGCTTCCCCCGATAATTAAGCCTAGTACAACTAAAACTAAAGCTTGTCCGCTTACTATATTGAAATAAAATAATGAAGTGATAATTGAAATGGCGATACCAAGCATTCCAAATACATTACCTCTACGTGAACTTTCGGGTGATGAAAGACCGCGTAAAGCCATGATGAAAAGTACACCCGCAAAAATGTAAGCAATAGCGGCTGCATTAGCCGAAATAACACCGTGTTGGATATTTTCTTGAGCTATACCGGAAGCAGATATTAAATTGATAGTTAGCATGTTGTTCTCGTTTATTTATTTTTTTTCTTATACATGGCGAGCATGCGTTGCGTAACTAAAAAGCCACCAAAAATATTAACCGCACATAAAACGGTAGCCACAAAACCAAAACCATTAGCAATGCCTAAACCCCCATCGAGTTTGCTAGCACTGATTGCGGCTAAGGCTCCGACAATTATTACCGATGAGATGGCATTTGTAACCGCCATTAAAGGAGTATGTAATGCTGGCGTTACAGACCAGACCACGTAATAACCTACAAAGATGGCCAGTATGAAAATAGCAAATAAGAAAATAATTGGAGAAACCATGTTCTGTCCTTTATTTATGAGATTTTATGTAGCGGTTAAATTTAATATTTTATTCTTTTAAACGTGGGTGAATAATCGCACCATCTTTAGTAAGCGCACAGCCTTGGATAATTTCATCTTCCCAATTAGGTGTGTAACTACCATCTTCTGCTGTTAATAAGGGTAAAAGGTTTTTTAAATTTTTAGCAAATAATGAGCTACTATCAGCCGCCATGCGTGAAGGCCAATTTAAGTAACCAATGATTTGCACACCATTTTCGGTGGTAACTATATCGCCGGCAACAACGCCTTCTACATTACCACCACGTTCAACGGCTAAATCAACTAATACACTGCCTGGTTTCATGCTGTTTAACATGTCTTTAGTAATTAAGAGGGGCGCAGGTCGTCCAGGAATTAAGGCGGTAGTAATTACAATATCTTGTTTGGAAACATGACTAGTGGTAAGTTCGGCTTGTAATTGCAGATATTCAGCAGACATTTGCTTGGCATAACCACCTGCAGTTTCTGCTTGTTTGAATTCATCATTTTCAACCGCTATAAACTTTGCTCCTAAGGAAGCGACTTGTTCTTTTGCCGCTGGACGCACATCAGTTGCTGTAGTCACAGCACCTAAACGTCTTGCGGTTGCAATTGCTTGTAAACCTGCAACTCCAGCTCCCATAATAAATATTTTTGCCGGTGCTACTGTGCCTGCCGCGGTCATCATCATAGGTAGCGAGCGACCATATATGCCAGCCGCCTCAAGCACTGAGCGATATCCTGCTAAGTTTGATTGAGATGATAGAACATCCATGCTCTGTGCTCGTGAAATTCGAGGAATGTATTCCAATGCAAACGCATTAATCCCAGCGTTTGCACAGGCTTGAACATACTCAGGGTGGTCAGTTGGGTTCATAAGGCCCATTAAACCGGCCCCTGATTTCATATGTGAAATTAAACTTATATCTGCACCGTTAATTGATAGAACTAAATCCGCATCTTTTACAGCTTGCTGGTTATTATCAATAATATTGGCACCTAGTGCACTAAATTCAGCATCACTAAAATATGCTCTCGTTCCGGCGTTTCTAACAATACTGACACTATGTCCAGCAGCGATATAGGCTTTTACTGTATCAGGCGAAGCCGCAATACGAGACTCAAATTGGTCAGTCTCTTTTAAAATAGCAATTTTCAAAACACACTTCCCTTAATTATTCTTCATAAATGTATGTGCTTGAGCATAATTTATTTTTGTAAGCCTGTCTTGTAAGAATTACTTATAAAGAATAAAGTTTTTTGACATTGCTGACTAAGAAATACCTAGATTGGTAACGATTGAATAATATATAGACATTTTCCTATAGTTTGAAGTGGGTACATTTATATTTTGAGGCTAAGGTTTTTTTTCTTTAAACCGCGGATCAAAGAATGGTGCATGCGGTGGATGGAAGTTATGTGTATTCCAAAAATTTACGCCACCTAATTTGACCCATAAGGGATAGGTTAATGCTAGTCCAGCAACAAAGCCGCCAACATGAGCCCAATAGGCTACGCCTCCACCGGTAGCAGAGCTTGCTACCCCACTAAACAATTGCATGCCCATCCAAGCACCTAAAACTATAAATGCTGGTATGGTAATTTTTTTAAATATAACCACAAGAATCAGAAAAACATCAACTTTGGCTTTTGGGAAAAGGAGTAAGTAAGCGCCCATGACTCCGGCGATTGCACCTGAGGCACCAACAGTTGGAATCAAAGATTCGGTGTTTGAAAAAATATGTGCAGCATCAGCCCCAAAGCCACTGGCTAAATAGAATGCCAGATAGGGTAGGTGTCCCATTTGGTCTTCAACATTATCACCAAAAATCCATAAAAAAAGCATATTGCCACCAAGGTGCATGAACCTCCCGTGCAAAAACATTGAAGTTAACGCGGTATGGTATTCAGTACCAGATGTAATTTCAGCGGGAATCATTGCCCAAGTATCAAAAAAACTTGCTAAAGCTTGCTGATTACCCATTAAAGGTGCATAGCTTAAAAATACAATAATGTTAATAGCCATTAAGGCCCAAGTAACATAGGGTTTATTTTGTGACGGATTGTGGTCGCGAACAGGAAACATCTAATTGCTCCGTTAAGTCGGCTAAGACATCTGTATTAAGTTTACTGTGTACATTATGACTAGCAAAGTGAGCCAGGTTAAATTTTTTGAGCAATTGACTACAATTTTCTACAAAGCTTAAAAACTTTAAATCGTGATTCTAAATATACATCGCTTGATTAGGCTGTTAATATACAGGTTCTCTTACAAAAGAGATTCTCAGGGCGGGGTGAAAGTCCCCACCGGCGGTAATCATAGAAACACGATTATGTAGCCCGCGGGCGCTTGTTGGTAACAACAAGGACAGCAGACTTGGTTAGATTCCAAGGCCGACAGTTAAAGTCTGGTTATGAGAAGCATATAAAAACAGGTTTCCGCCTAAGT
>CALHVH010000205.1 GCA_938039225.1 uncultured Gammaproteobacteria bacterium | reverse complement strand
CGACTTTATGTGAACTAAGTGCACAATGTATCGCACGGGACATCAATAAAGAAATCCAGGCCAAAAACCTAGAATTAGAAAAAGTCTTTATTTGTGGAGGCGGTGCATATAACAAAACCCTAATCAAAAGAATAAGCGAATTAATTCCCAGTGAAGTAGTTTTAACTAATGAGCTAGGCATTTCTGTTGATTGGGTAGAAGCAATGGCGTTTGCTTGGATGGCCAAACAAACTCTTGCTAAACAAAGTTCCAATCAACCGCAAGTAACTGGCGCATCACGCAAGGCGATTTTAGGCGGAATATTTTATCCCTAATCCCTTTTTGTCTACATTTATGTATTATATTGAAGTACATATCTAACAATATCTCAATACAAAAATTCAATGCCAAACGCTAACACATTCGATCAACGCTACCTTAATCGGGAATTAAGTCTATTAAAATTTAATCGGCGCGTTCTCGAACAAGCACAAGACAAGCAAGTACCCTTATTAGAACGATTAAAATTTTTGACTATTGTTAGTAGCAATATGGATGAATTTTTTGAAGTTCGAGTTGGCGCAGTCAAACAAAAACTTGAGCACAATCCCGACGAAATTGGCATTGATGGTCGTTCAACTCGCCAACTCATGCATAGCATTAGTGAGTTAGCGTTTGCTTTAATTAAAGAACAATATCAAACCTTCAATAATGAACTTCTACCTGAGTTAGCCAAGAATAATATTGAATTAAGACAAATCACAGCCCTTAAAAATGATGAAATCGACTGGTTAAAAGACTACTTTACTGAACAGGTCTTACCTATATTAAGTCCTATTGCCGTCGATGAAGCTAGACCTTTTCCTATGCTTCTCAATAAGTCCTTAAACTTTATTGTACGCATTGAAGGTAAAGACGCATTTAAAAGGAAAACCAATCTTGCAATTATTCCGGTTCCCAGAAGCTTGCCGCGGGTGGTGCAAATACCTTCTGTGAACAACAAAGATATATTTATCACCTTAGCCTCCATCATTCGTTTATTTAAAGAAAATATTTTCCCCGGCATTGAAGTTGAAGGTTGTTATTCATTTAGAGTTACTCGCAATAGCGATTTATATCTCAATGATGAAGAAGTAAACGATCTCTTGAGGGCTGTAAAAGTAAAATTAGCTAACCGTCATTATGGCGAGGCTGTAAGACTGGAAACCAGTGAAAATTGTCCTGATGACATTAAACAATACTTACTCGATAAACTTGAATTATCTGAGAGCGAATTATTTCCGGTTGCCGGACCAATTAATATGCATAGACTCATGCACTTATATGAGCAATGCGACCATCCTGGACTTAAATACCCAGAGTACAGTAGTCGCATGCCAAATGCGTTAGATAAACAGGACGATTACTTTACTATCATACGTGCACGTGACATCTTAGTTCATCACCCTTACCAATCTTTTGCTTGTGTATTAGAGTTTTTACGACAAGCAGCACTTGACCCTCAAGTACTGGCCATCAAACAAACTTTATACAGGACGGAAGCTGAGTCCCCAATCATTGATGCCCTTGTAAAAGCGGCTCAAAATGGAAAAGAAGTTACCGTGATTGTTGAACTCATGGCGCGTTTTGACGAAGAACGCAATGTAGAACTTGCTGATCGTTTATATGCAGCTGGTGTGCATGTGCTTTATGGGGTTGTTGGTTTTAAAACTCATGCCAAAGCATGCTTAGTATTACGTAATGAAGATGGACTTCTACGACGCTATGCACACGTTGCGACTGGGAATTATCATCCGGGAACCGCTCGAGTGTATACCGATTACGGTTTTTTTAGTTCAAATAAATTACTAACGCAAGATTTGCACAATATGTTTTTACAACTATCTAGTCTTGCCCCTGACCCAAGAAATTCAGTGATTTTACAAGCACCATTTTCTCTCTTACCTGAGCTCATTCAAAGAATTAAACGTTGTGCCAATCAAGCAAAAGCGGGCAAGGACGTGAAAATTTTTGCCAAAATGAATTCCCTGTCAGAACCTGAAATTATTGATGCGCTTTATTTAGCCTCACAAGCGGGTGTAGAAATCGAATTAATCATCCGAGGTATCTGTTGCTTAAGACCTCAAGTAAAAGGCCTT
Organism: uncultured Gammaproteobacteria bacterium; assembly: GCA_938039225.1. Lineage (GTDB taxonomy): Bacteria > Pseudomonadota > Gammaproteobacteria > Steroidobacterales > JABDMI01 > JABDMI01. Next base: position 14,189 of record CALHVH010000205.1, on the reverse strand, counting down.
TCTGAAAACATCACCGTCCGATCAATTCTAGGTAGATTTCTTGAGCATACTCGTGTCTATCATTTTGATTATGGCAATAATGAGGTTGAGTATTTTCTCTCAAGCGCAGACTGGATGACCAGAAACTTACGTCATCGCGTAGAAGTTGCATTCCCAATTGATTCTGAAAAAAGTCAAAAACGAATTCTAAGAAATTTAAATTTTGCACTAAGTGATCAAAGTGCCTGGATTCTAAATTCAGCTGGTGATTACGAAAAAATTAACCAAAACTACAAAACCAACAAAACCTTACAAAGCGAACTAATTAATATTCATGGTTAAACTTTAACTAATTTCAATTGAAATAAATGATCTGCCAGATAATTTTGCTCTTGCTCTAAATCAGCCAAGGTTAGAGTGTTTTGATCTAACCACATCGTTGGAATTTCTAAAGTCATTTTATTCTCAGAAACACTTGCAATTATTACTGGCAGTTCTTGATCTAAACGACTACGATGCAATAAACAAGCGATACGAAAAATCACTAAAGCATGAAATTGTTTTTGCTGATCTATTCCAAGAGGAAAATTTTCTATTGTTGGTACACGACGTCTATGGTGTCCCACTAGATGAGCTAAAATTTGTTGACCACTACGCGAGAAACCTGCCATATCAGCATTAGCAACAATATAATGGCTGTGCTTATGATACTGAGAATGTGACAGTGATAAACCAACCTCATACAATTCAGAGCCCCAATGCAAAAGACGTTGGTAACGACCATCGGTTAGGCCCCAAGCATCGGCAACTTGCTCAAGTAAATCTAATGAGGTTTTACGTACACGGTTTACTTGTTCAAGGTCTATAGAATATTGTTTTTTTAGAGCATTGATTGTGAGGTAACGAACGTCTCGGTTTTGTAATCTATCCCACTGATCGTATAAAAGCCCTTCACGTAAAGCCCCTTCTGCGTAACGCATAATATCTACATTAAACATCTCAAAAAAAGCAATCAATATTGCCACGCCCGCAGGTAAAATCGCTGCTCTATCAGCAGATAAATCTGGCAGAGATATATTATCAACATGCTCAAATTCGATTAAGGCATTTTTTAATTTATACAAAGACTCTAAGGTCATTCCATTAACAGACCAGCCCATATCTTGCACTAAACGAATGGCTGCCCGGGCGGTGCCTGACGCACCAATAACATGATCCCAACTGTGCTGAATATATTTTAAGTAAATTGGTTCAAATTCACGTGCCGCATGTGTTACCGCTTTGTGCATACGCTTAGCATTTAATTTTCCATCGGAAAAATACAATTGACTCAAATACACACAACCAACACTAACGCTTTCCATTAATTTTGGAATTTCATTTTCACCATAAATTACTTCAGTACTACCCCCGCCAATATCCATAACCACACGTTTACCAGCATAGTGTGGCGAAAAATGTGAAACACCAGAATAAATTAAACGAGCCTCTTCAATGCCAGAAACAATTTCAATTTCATGACCAAGAGCTTCCTGGGCCTTTTGAATAAAAAATTGAGAATTTGCAGCGCGTCTTAAGGTATTGGTACCAACCACCCTGACTTTTGACGCAGAGCAATCACGCAGGCGTTGACCAAAACGTTGTAAACACGCAAGCGCGCGGTCTTGTGCATCAAGTGTAATATTATGTTTTTCATCCAAACCGGCTCCAAGCCGGATGCTCTCACGTAATTTATCGATTATGTGTAAACGCTCACCTTCATAACGAGCGATAACCATATGAAAACTATTGGAGCCTAAATCTACAGCGGCTAGTACGTCGCCAGTTTGTAGTGACGAATTTTGCGTATGACCAGAGCTGGTCGCACCGAGTGACATACTAAAACGATACCTTAGATTCGAAAAAAATATTAGTCATCCCTGACTCTGAAAGATGTAGATTGTTATCAAATCTAGACGTTAAATGAAGAACCACAACCACAGGTTGTTTGGGCATTTGGATTACGAATAATAAATCTCGCCCCTTCTAAATCATCTTGATAATCAATTTCAGCGCCCATGAGGTATTGAAAACTCATTGGGTCTACTAATAATTGTACGCCTTCATTTTCAACTGCTGTATCGCCCTCTTCTAAGTTTTCATCAAAAGTAAACCCGTATTGAAAACCTGAACAACCCCCGCCCGTAATATATACACGTAATTTAAGGGCAGTATTTTGTTCTTCTTCAATAAGCTCTTTAACCTTTAGAGCAGCCGAGTTAGAAAAAACCAAAGATGGTGCTGCTGAAAAATCTGTATTGCTAGATTGGACTTCTTGTGTAGACATTTAATTTATATACTTTTAAGATTTTATTTAACTGCTGACAATTTACTATCAGCTTCTGATTTAGCGACAGCTTTTGGCTTTGCTTGCTTAGGTTGTTGATGAATTAGTTGACCATTAATTTCTGCACCCATAGCCATTTCGATTAAAGCGTAATACACATTACCTATAACTCGAGCACTAGAGCCTAACTCAACTTTCTCATTAGCAATAACATCACCTTTTACTGTGCCGTTTAAGACTACATGGGGGACATTGACGTTACCTTCAACCAGACCCTTATCAGAAATTCTTAAAACACATTGAGTAGATTGATTAGCAACAATATTACCATTCACAATGCCGTCTACATGCAGGCCTCCAGCAAACTCAACATCACCTGTCATGCGAGTATTTTGACCAATTAATGTGTCAATATTACGCGTAGGAGAATTGGTTTGCTTAGTCTTTTGAGTAGTTGTTGACGATGATTTTGATCCAAACATGATTAAGTACCTTTATCGTTTTGCAATAGATCCGCCCATTGATGCGTTTCTACAATAGATTTGTAACCACTTGTTGCGGGAACAACCTGTATTTTTAAAGCTGAAGGAACATATCCTTCGGGAATTACGAATCTTAGCCCATATGACTGAAAATAGCGAAAATTAAACTCTGGCGATTCGCCAGAGTTTGTCACAAACAAATTTTGCATTGCATACTCTTGCGGCACATCATTCTGTTCACCTACCAGTGTTAAAACGATTTTGCCCTTAAGGTCACGAATAATTTTATGATACTGATACACAACCATATCTAGTTGAAATTCTTCACTATTTTCTAATTTTGTTACTTCAGGGTTCAAAACATGTAAGCCTTCAACCTTGGTTTTAGGAGACATAATTTGTCGATAAAAGCGCAATTCTTTATTCTGATCAGCCAGCTTTGTTTCAAGGCTTTTCACGGTAACTTTTAATTCAGCATAGCTACTTGAATCAATAGTTTGACCGGTTTCAAGCATTGCCATTTGATGCTTAAGCTTTTGATTTGACTTACTTAAATGTTCATTCTGCGCATTTAATGACCTGATTTCACTGCTTGTTTTTCGCGCATCAAAACCGCCTTTTGATTGCCCCAAGCGATACATAAAATAACCACTCACAAGCAAAGCACATGCACTGCCAAGCCAGATTAGGCGATTACGGTTAGGGTTATGTGACTTAATGACTAGATCTTTTACTGACATTGTTTGTTTAATACTTTATTCAATTTGATTAGAAGATCCATCTAAGATAATTGTATCTTACTGTATTTAAAGATAATTTTGTCAGTAAGACTTTACTCGATTAGGCAAATTAATGATAACATCCATTAATATCAGATGCTCTAATAAAATCTCATCAAATACTAAGAAAACTTACTAAAACTCACTGTTTTCACAGCTTGGAACTATTCTTTCCTTTTATCTCAACTTAAATGCCGCTTATCTTTATAGGTATGTATATAAGTAACAAACTCATTAAACTTAGCGCCTAAATTTTGACTCTATTAAAAAAGAAGAACGAGCATGCACAACAAAAAATTATCGAAACAAAAAGGATTTACCTTAGTTGAAGCCATGGTCACAATGATTGTTATTGGTGTCGTTGGAGCCATTGCAATCCCTTCCATGACGGCCATTGTTAGAAATCAGGCGATCAGCTCAGTTTCAAATGAGATTGTAGCAACCTTACAATCGGCTAGGTCAGAGGCAATTAAACGCAGTACTAATGTTCTCGTTTGCTTTAAACGTTCTCGAACTGAAGGGAATTGTCGTAATATATTTGGTGCTAACACTACAAATAATGACTACATTCACGTATTTATTGATACGGACGGTGATCGATTACGTGACAATGACGAAACCTCTTTGTTTGTTAGTAATAAACTCAATGAAGATGTTATCTTTAAAAGACCAACAGCAAATGTCTCAACTCCAATTAGAAGTATATTATTTAACTCTAAAGGCGGAGTTCTAGTTGACAATAATGCGAATAAGACGCGTACCCAAATTGGTATTTGCGATGACCGAAATGACGATTCGGTTGGGCGAGTAATTGAAATCTCTAGCACAGGTCGAGCTCAAGTTACAAAAATTTCTGCAGCCTCACTAATCTCTTGTACCTAATACTTAATCACTACCTTAATTTAGACAATGACTCATACAAAAAAAATACCTATGCAAAACTTAAAACATCGCGGCTTTACTATGATTGAAACCCTAGTGTCCTTGGTAATTATCTCTATTGGAGTGTTAGGCTTTGCACTGTTACAAATTGAAAGTCTAAAAGCAACCAAAACAGCCACTGAACGTTCGAAAGCCATCCATTTTGCGACTGATATGTTGGAAAGAATACGAGCCAATAAAAATGCTATTGCAAGCTATGCAACAGCAAACATTGACGGGCCAGGCACAAGTGCTCTCACTCAATGCGCAGATCCTCTGACTACACCGACTGTAACTGCCGCGACAACAACGCTTAATACCTGCACAGGTGCAGAAATGGCTGCATTTGAAATTCGCCAGTGGCGTACTTCCATTGAAGACCCCATTTTCGGTTTTGGCGTTAATAGAGGAGAGGCTGGCATTCAAGTTACAGGCACTGGCCCTTGGACAGTTGTGGTTTCAATTCGCTGGCTAGAAAAATCAGACACTCAAAATTACGTTTTAACAACAGCAATTAATTAGTATAAAAATTCCATGAAAAAAATAGTAAAACAATCTGGTTTCAACTTAATCGAGCTCATGATTACCATCACAATTGGCTCATTTTTAATTTTAGGAGCTTCTTTTGCTTTCCAAGAGGCTCAAAAAACCTATGTGGTCAATGACAGCGTTGCTCGTCTATTTGAAAACGCACAATATGTCTTAGACACTTTAGAAGAAGATATACGTTTAAGCTCTTACTGGGGACTTCACAACAAAAGAAGTGGCATAGAAGGTGATAGCAATGCAACAATACCTGCAGCTATTCTCAATATTGATAACGATTGCGATGAGGAATGGGCCCTGGATTTACGCTCTGGCATATCTGGCTCTAATGGCGCAGCGGCTGTTTCCCAACCGGATTGGGCTGATACCAGTAATTGCCTCTCTGATTACAGAGTTTTAAGCGATACGCTTGTGCTTAGACACGCCGATTTTGATGTAGTACCAGCTGCTAGCTTACAAAACGGTCAAGTTTATATACGTAGTCACGAAGCAGCAGGCTCAAGAATATTTACTGGTACAACTGAACCGGTTATCAACCCTACCGCACTGAATTATCGGTATTTGGCGCATGGTTATTATTTGACAAATAACAGCTACACTGCCACCGATAATATCCCGATGTTACGCCGCATGAGTCTGGTTGATAATGGAGCTAATCCAAGAGTTAGTTCGCAAGAAATACTTTCTGGCGTTGAAGACTTTCAAGTGCAATTTGGAGTAGATTACGACCAACGTGGTGACGCTGGTTACGGCTCTGTGGATCAGTATGTAAATCCAGATAACGGCGTTTTAGACAGAACTACAACCCGTGTATTAAACGTAAGATTATGGATTTTAATGCGAGGCGAACAAGAAGAGCCTGGGTTTTCTAATACCGCTACCTACAATTATGGAAATGTAGCCGCTTATACCCCAAATGACAACTTTCGTCGTTTACTTGTAAGCAAGACCGTTCAAGTACGTAATATGGAAATTGACTAGAATCTTAAAATCATAAATATTCACCCTTTTGATAAACAGTAAAAAAACAGTATATAAATATCATGTTAAAAAACAAATCACAAACAGGCGCAACACTTTTTATTGGCCTCATTTTACTCCTAGCCATCAGCATTGTTAGTTTGGTTGCAATGCGTACTTCTATTCTTGATCTAACCATTGCAAATAATAAACAGCAATTCACCAATACCTTTGAAGCGGCAGAACGAGTTATTAACAACCGTTTATCAAATTTAAATATGGAAATTTCTGGCACAGAAACCACTGATGAGCTTGTGCCTAATGCAACCCTTAGCAATCTTGTAGTTAACGCAACGAACTCAGCTGGCAATTCCATTCCTATAGCACGTGTAAATTCTGAAGTACGTTATCGTCTTGAAGGTGGAGCTTTAGGTAATGACCTTGGCACTGGCCGTGCTTTTCATTTCCAGATGGATACTGAAGCACTTTCACCGGGTCGCGGCACAGCCTCAAACCATCGTGTTGGATTTTATATTGTCGCACCTGGCGGTTCTTAATAACCTTAGCATTTTAAAAACGTTATTCTATTTAAATTTAATTTAAAAAATAAGAGTTACCCTTATGAAAAACTATTTTTCTCTATTTACTGGCCTGGTACTTACACTATTAGTAAGTACACCTTTGTTTGCAGATGACACCGAAATTTTCCTAGGTACCAATCCTAATACTGGAAAAAACAATGTGATTCTTTCTATTGATACTTCAGGTAGTATGACTGCCCATGTAACAAATTTTGAAGCGGTTACTGCCGGTGTAGATTCGTCTCTACCTAATCATCCAAAATATGATCCAGACTTAACGTATGCAGACAATGACTGCAGTACGGATCATGCTTACCCTCTCTTTACAAGATTTGGTGGCAGATTAATGCCTTTTGTTGCTGATGCTGATAATTCTCCAGCAAATGATCTAACCGTTACCTATGAATGTGTCGAAGTAGATGATGATGGTAATGATGTTTATGGTTTAGGTCCGCAAAATGGTACTTTCATTTTTAATGGTTTCCAAGCCAGAGCTTTAACTGATATCAACACTGATTGCCCCGCTGCTCGAACTGCTCTTGATACCCTTGGTTACTTTGTAGATGAAGATGATGTCTGCGCAGGTGAGACCTATGACCAAATGCATTTAAGCGGTCACTTTTTAACCTTTATTGATAGTATGGTTAGTGATAACGGTATACCTATCCAGGTAGACTCAGCAACAGCTTTGCCTATTCTTGATGCCGGTGGCAATGAAGTTGAAATGGAATGGAGAAATTTTTTTGTAGAATCACGTTTACAGATTGTCAAAGACGTTGTTAATGACATTATTGATAATAATGAAAATTATGACATTAACTTGGGCTTAATGCGTTTTACAAACACCACCTTCTCAGGCGGTACTGATGATGGTGGAATAGTTGCTCAAATACCTTTACCTTTGGTAAATACAAACCCAACAACAGGGATTCAGACTCCTAACACAACCTCTCAAAACGGACTTAGAACTGAGATTAATAATTACATCAATTACAATGGCACACCTCTAGAAGAGACGTATTATGAATCATACCTCTATTTTTCAGGACAAGATGAAGCCTATGGTCAAAACAGTATTACAGAAGCATTTGAAACGGGCTCGACAACTAATTACCTCTCTCCAATAACACATGCATGCCAAAGAAATTCAATAATTTTACTCACTGATGGTGACCCAAGTGGCGATGTTGCCGCACATAATTTAATTCAAACCTTATACAATGCTGTGCCTGGGTATACCGATACTGACTGTGCAACGGGTGGCAGTGGAGCCTGTACTGATGAACTTGCGCGCTATATGAATGAGCAAGATATTATTCCAGATGACACAGGTCTGATTGGACCGGACGGAAACATTATTACGACTGATCTTGGGTTACGACAAACGGTGCAAACCAGTGCGATTGGTTTCTTTAACAGTAATGTTCTGTTAAATCAAACGGCTACTGCTGGTGGCGGTATTTCAAGAGTTGCCACCAATGCCGACGATTTAAGAGCTATTTTTGCTGAAGCATTGGGAACAATCATTGAAGAAACCAGCACATTTACCTCTCCATCGGTTTCTGTAAACAACTTCAATCGTTTAACCAACGACGATGAGCTGTATTTCACCTTATTTGAACCCAAAAGAGAACCGGTTTGGATAGGTAATATCAAACAATATAAATTATTTAATGGTCAAATTGTTGACGCTAATGGTGAGCTCGCTGTTGATGCGGCTACGGGCGAATTTAAAGAGACTTCAAAAAGTTATTGGACCCCAAGCGCTATTACTGACGGTAATGAAGTAGGTACAGGTGGATTTGCTGATCGTATAACTACCACACGAAATATTTTTAGTAATCTAGATGCCAGCGAAGATGATTTGAGTGCTGATTCAAATGTTATCTCCTCTTCAACTATTACTCCTGCTATGGTCAATGCCACTGGTGCCGATGAAAGAGACAGTTTAGTCAACTGGATTTACGGCCTAACAACCGATGCTAGCGGAGCGGTTGTTTCTACAAATTCAATGGGAGACCCTTTACACTCTACTCCAGTAGTACTTAGTTATCCGCCTATAGTGTCAGGCACCGGTGATAGTCAAACCTCTGAACCTGACCAAGCAATTTTTGTTGGTACCAATAATGGTTTTTTACACGCTCTAGACCCAACTACAGCTGCTGGAACCAATATGGAATTATTCGCCTTTTACCCGCAGGATTTATTACCGCGTGTAAGAGAGTTTTCTGAAAACAACGTGAATAGCGTTATACCAAAAACATATGCCCTAGATGGACCCATTTCTAGCTGGATTGAAGGCGACAATGGTAATGGCATTATTGAGACAACGGCCGTAGCGGGTATTACTGTAAGTGAGAAAGCTCATTTATATGTGACTATGCGTCGTGGTGGTAAAAATATTTATGCTTTAGATGTTACCGATAGAAGCAGCCCATTATTCGAATGGGTGATAAAAGGTGGCCCAGGTGGCACCACAGGATTCGAAGAACTTGGCCAAACTTGGTCAAGAGTTACTCCTGCAACCATTCCTTTTGGACCTGTTGTTAATGGGGTACAGAGCACCAAGAATGTATTAATTTTTGGTGGTGGTTACGATCCCGATCAAGATACTCAAACCAATACAACCACTCGAACTGCTGATGACCAAGGCCGCGCAATATACATTGTTGATCCTGACGACGGCTCTTTATTATGGAGAGCCGTTCCAGATACAGCTACAACGGTCTCTGGAATCTCTGAACTTCAACTTGCCGACTTGGATTATAGTATCCCATCAAATATTGCTGTTTTAGATATAAACGCTGATGGTATTACCGATAGATTGTATGTAGGCGATATGGGTGGACAACTATGGCGGTTTGATATTTTTGCTCCTTCAAACGCCGCTTCCGTTAACATTACAGGTGGAGTTATTGCAGATTTAGCTGGAAATACTGCCGCTTCTAATCGTAAATTCTTTAATCGTCCAAGTGTTTCTCGTGTAGCTGATGATGCCTTTGGGTCTTACTTAGCTATTTCATTAGGCTCTGGTAAACGTGCATCGCCAAAGAACACCGTAATCAGCAATAAATTTTACATGATTAAAGACCCCTACATTTTTTCTCCAAAAATAGATGCCACAACTAATGCACCCAGTTATTTATATAACGGTACAAACCCAATTGAAGATGGAGCATTAAGTGATATTACAAATATTGCTAATCCAACTGTTTCACAAATTGGTAGTTACGGATGGTCTATTGATCTAGACAGTGGAGAAAAAGTTTTATCATCAGCGATTACTTCTGATAATAATATTTTCTTTACCAGCTATCTGCCTGATAATGTGAATAACAATACCAATAGCTGTGACCCGAGTGCAGGTTTGGGTAATGGACGCTTATTTGGTGTCTCCTTGTTTAATGGCAAATCAACTGTTAGCGCTACGAGCCGCTCTATTGACTTAAGCTCACCTGGTATACCACCAGCACCTCAAGTGATTATTACTCAGGGTTCTGGTACTGGTGGCTCTGGTGGCTTTGGCGATGATACTTATATTGATGATGGAACAACCGATCCTACCGACCCAACTGATCCTACTGATCCTACTGATCCTACTGATCCACCGCCACCGCCACCATGCACGGCTAGCAGCGCTGACTATAATCCTATTACCGGCACATGCGGTACATGTAACCCTACAAATCCAACCTATAATTCTGTGACTGGAATATGCTCTGTCTGTGATGCGACTTCACCGACCTGGAATCCTGTTCTAGGTACTTGTTCGACTTGTAACCCTAGTCAGTTAACTTACGACACAGCAACGGGTACTTGTGCTGCACCTACTTGTCCATCGTCAACTAATGCAACATTACTCATCGGCAACGAAACAACCATACCGCCTATTTGTACCGCTCCAGTGCGTACTTATTGGCATCGCTATGACACAGATCCTGCTGACTTATGATCAATAAATATTTAATTAATTACATTAAAATGAGGATTTCTATTAATGAACTCTAAACATGCTAAATCGAATGGATTCACTATTGTTGAACTTCTTATTGCAGTGACTATCATTGGAGTTCTTGCAGCTATCGCGATTCCTAATTATCAACGCTATGTCAGCCAAGCTAATAGAGTAGATGCGACGACTGAATTAATGCGAATAGCAGCTGAACAAGAAAAATATTATTTACAAAATAATACTTATGCAACTGAGGCACTTTTAGCACCATTCATAAGCGGCGTATCTAGCGCTGCAAATCTCGCAACTCAAAATGATTATTACGATATAGCCATTACCGATAACGGCGGGTATCAATCTGGATTTATTGTGACCGCGACTGCAAAAAATGACGGCCCCCAATTTAATTCAGATCCTACATGCAGAAACTTTCGTATTGATGATGCAGGTCAACGCACATCTACTAGTTCTACTAATGCTGACTCAACGGCTGAATGTTGGTAATTTTCTAAACTAAAGTTCCACTCTATAAGCCAACAAACCCACTCTTTGCAGTGGGTTTGTTACAATTGGGTCTTATAAAATTCTCTAGTGACATGTTATGACTTATCTTTTGCTAAAGGCTCTACATATTATTTTTATGGTTACCTGGTTTGCTGGATTATTTTATTTACCACGTTTATTTATTTACCATGCTGAAGCTAAGACCAAAGATGAACTGGATGAGGCAACCCAAGAACGCTTTATAACCATGCAAAGAAAACTTTTTATAATCATGAGTATCGGAATGATGCTTACCATTATCTTAGGCTTTATCTTGTTGGCTAAGAACCCCAGCCTAATTCATATGGGCTGGATAAAAATAAAATTATTGTTTGTTCTTGGATTAATCATCTATCACTTTCATAATCATAAAATTCACAGAGAACTTCGTGACAAAAAATTCTTGCGTAGCAGTAAGTGGCTACGTTTTTATAACGAAGCACCTGCACTCTTCTTATTTGTAATAATTTTATTAGCGGTACTTAAACCCTTTTGAATGGCTTAAGTTAAACTATTAAAAATTATGCCCATGAATCGTAATACATCATGGACTTAATTTTTATAAACATAAGTATAAAATTTCACTTTAAAATTTATAATTTATACCAAGTAATAAGGCACGTGATTTACCCGGTCGCAAACCATGAGGCCTAGCCGCGGCAACATATTTTTTATCTAAAACATTTTCTATACGTGAGAATAGTCTTACATTATTTGAAAGATAATAATCTGCACTCAAGTCCACTACAACATGCCTTTCAAGTACAGTATCTTCATCTTGACCGGCTAAAGTACGACGATCACCAGTGTAATTAGCCTGAACTTGAGTTGACCAATTGCTTCCCTCTAAACCAACACTAATTTGAGATTGATGCTCAGCGATATAAGGCATTTCATCACCTGCAATAACGTCACCCCAAGGATCAAAGCCGCTCTCAAAGCTATTATCAAACTCAAACGTATTGGTCCATGTATGTACAAAACGTAAAGGCAAGCTTAAACCGTTAGACAAATTATAGCTACGCTCTATATCAATCTCAAAACCACTTACAGTTGCTTCACCGCCATCAAATTGATCACCTATCGTGCCAGTTCCTCCCGTTGATGCCGTGACGGTACCTACAATATTTTGATAATCATTATAAAACCCTATGACCTCTGCTAAAAGATTTGCATTATCGTAACGAAAACCAAATTCAAAATTATTACTTTCCTCTTCATCAGAAGTACTACCCGGACCAGGAGGATTAAACCCTTTATGAGCACCTGCAACTAGTAATAAATTATCATTTACTGCATAAGTGATTCCCAAGCCAGGTATCAACACATCAATACTGTTTTCTCGTACGCGCGTGGGTCCTGCCGCACGGCTTGGGTCAGCTGTTGAGAAATCATTCCGAACTAAATCAATACTCTCAAAACGTACACCAGGTTTTATACTCCAAGCGCCACGTAAAAAATTAGTGGTCAAATACATTGAATGTGCTTTTGCATCACTGACTCGATTTGTCGTTGTTCCAGGAGCTCCATCTGTCGTTAGCACTAAGCGCCCATTTTCCATACGGTAACCATCTTGATCTTGGAATCGATCCTCTTCATCTTTATGTAAGCGGATTCCTGCATTCCAAAGAATTGCTGTTTCACCAATATAGGATTCGGTATTGAATTCTGCCTGCACGCCGCGAGCATAATAAGTACGATTATTATTCCGAATTTGTAAGGCATCATCAGGACTATCAATTGTACCGTTTAACCAACCAAATTCTGTTGAGAAGGTTATTGGATCCTCTAAAATTGCAGATAAACCAGCAGAAGTGGTCGTGTGTAATTTAAACCAGTTTCGGGCAAATTCATTATTATAGGCAGTAACACCTAATTGCCATGTACCTGATGCTGGTGTGTAAACATAATTCAATTGAATTTGTTCATGATCGGTTTTAATGTTGTCAATTTCACTGGCTGCATAACGTTGATATGGATCATTCGAAAAATCCTCTTCTGTTAAACCCAAATAACTTGAATCAGCATCTTGTTCGGTTTTACTCAATTTAATTTCGAAATGATTATTAGCACCATTGACTCCTGCTAAATCATAAGAAAATTTTGCTAAGTAATCTTGCAAGTCAAAACCATCGGCATTATCAGCTATATTAGGAATTGATTTAAAACCATCACTACCGTAATTGGTGAACTCAACTAAGTAACCTAAGTCACCAGATTTACCGCCGTAACGAGCAAGTAATTGATTGGTTGCATCAGTGCCATACAAAGCCGTAAGTTCGCCTTGGTTTTGGTCCGGAATTGGTGTCGATACAAAGTTAATTGCCCCTCCTACGGTTCTGGCACCCACTCTGATTGCTGAAGGACCTTTGAGTACTTCAACAGCAGACATACGTTGCTGGGTTGGGAAGTAATACGCTGAAGGAGCTGAATATGGAGCTGGAGCAATCAAAACACCATCTTCTAGCAAGCCTATACGTGAACTACGGTCAGCACCTGAGCCTCGGATACCAATATTTGGACGAAGACCAAAGCCCTCTTCTTCTTGTATATAAACACCAGGTGCTTGGCGTAATACACGCAAGGCATCTGTAAATAAGAAGGCTTCCAAATCTTCTGTACTGATGAAATCAGCAGAACCGGCTTCTTCTAAAGCCTTACTTTTTGAGCCGATTACAGTGACATACTCAATAGTTTTGTCTTTTTCCGCTTTAAAATCATCAGCTGATAAAGGAAAAACTGCCGTAGCAGTTAAAAATATACATATAAAACATATACTTAATCGATTGCACATAAAAGTTCTCATTCAAATGATATTGTTAATGAGAATCATTATCATTTAGAAATAAATTTATGTCAACGCTTATCTCACAATTTCTATAAATAATTGGAGTTCTTAAATAACCTTAGCAATGAAGGTCATCTAAGAGATCATCATCTACCAAATTAGGTAGAGTTACTTTCAAATTAGGTGTTCGCTGCATTTCACGCTTAATCGCAAAAATGGCTTCATCATTCCTTGCCCAACTACGTCGTGCAATACCATTATTCACATCGTAATGCAGCATGGACTTAAGACGTTTTTCTGCCTCTAAGGACCCATCCAGTAACATTCCAAAG
>CALHVH010000204.1 GCA_938039225.1 uncultured Gammaproteobacteria bacterium | reverse complement strand
GATGATGATATTCCGTTCTAGAGATAATCATATCGATATTAAAAAAGCCACTTTTAGTGGCTTTTTTTGTGAGATTCATTGAATAATTAAAAGTAAAAATCAATTACGATTTTCTAACCAGTGTTCAATCTTATCCCAAGAGTTTGGTCTGCAGATATGAAAGCCCTGTGCTTGATTGCATTCCATAGCTTTGAGTTTATCTAGCGTTTCTTGATCTTCTACGCCCTCCGCAATAATATCCAATTCTAAAATTTTAGACAGAGAAATAATCGTTTTAACAATATTTTCTCCTTGTTGGTTGTCAAGCATACCCATAATGAACTCTCTATCTAATTTAAGTTTATGTATGGGTAATTTATTCATATAAGCTAGCGAAGAGTAGCCTGTTCCAAAGTCATCAATTGAGATAAGTATGCCTAAGTCAGAGATTTGTTTGAGATAATTTGAAGCACGGTAAGCATCATAAATCACAGCAGTTTCAGTAATTTCTAATTCCAGCATATTGGCTGGCGTGTTGTATTCTTTGAGTACATTTTCTAATAAGCCGATGATGCGTTCGTCTATTAGATTTCTAGCAGAAATATTTACAGCTACCGAAAAGTTATAGCCTCGATCTAACCACTGTTTTTGTTGAGCCAAGGCCTGACGTAAGACCTCTTCAGTGAGTTGGAAAATTGAAGGGCTCATTTCAATAAGCGGTATAAATAAATTAGGGGCTAAGATTCCTAACCGAGGATGATTCCAGCGAGCAAGTGCTTCAAATCCTACAACCGCATTAGATTTCAAATCAATTTTTGGTTGATAGTGTAAAAACAGCTGACCAGAATCAATTGAATTACCAAGGTCGGCAATCATAGTCAGTCTATCGGGTGTGTGGATATCGAGTTGCTTTTCATATAAAAAATATCCTGAGCCAGTTTTTTTTGCTTGGTACATGGCTACATCAGCTGAGCGTAATAACTCATGGCTATCACTTGCATCTTTTGGATAGAGGGCAACACCTATGCTAGAGCCAATTCCTAGGCTTAGATCATCAATCTTAAAGGGCTCACGTAAACAGTCTAAAATAGCTTCAGCAATTTGAGTCGCAATTTCATCAGTTTTAATGTCATATACAAGAACGATAAACTCATCGCCCCCAAGTCGACAAACCAGGTGTTTATGGTGATTAATTAAATTACTTAACCGAGGTCCAATTAGCTGTAAAACTCGGTCGCCTGTGAAGTGCCCTAAGGTGTCATTTATCTCTTTGAAATGATCCAAATCTAAAAGATAAAGTGCAGCGTTTTTATATGAGAGCGTATTAAACTCTGTATGGAAAAGAGCTCTATTGCCTAAGCCAGTAAGTGAATCATGATGTGCCATATAGGCTAATTCGGATCGGGTTTTTATGTTTTCTAAAGCTAAGTTTACGCTTTTGCTTATAGAGTAAAGTATTTCTAATACTTCTGGAGACACACTGTGTGTTTCAGCGTAAGCCAAATACAAAACGGCAGTGCGAACTCCGTTAATGAGAAAGGGCACTTCAACCAATGATTTTATTCCGCTTGCATAAAGCTGCGTTGCAAGAGTCGCATCGAAACGAGTTTCAGTTGAGAGATCTTCCGAATAGATAGCTTTGCCAGTTGAAAGAAAAAAAGCATCAAAATTTTCATTTAGCGGAAGTACCGAGAATTTCTTTATAACATCAGGAGAAAAACCAGCCCCGGTTTTGTAATTAAGATGTTTTTGCTCATAGTTTACCGAGTAGATTGCAGCCTTAGGAGATAGCGGCATTTTGATGAGAGTTTCTATGGTATGTCTATAAATATCGTCAACTGTCTTTATGTCTTGGAGTTTATTGGATAACTCATTCATCAGAGACAGACATTTATTTTGTTCTAGTACTTTTTCTTTTGAAAGCGTGATTTTTTCTTGTGCTATTTTATGCTCACTGATATCACGAATTGAATTTAATAGAAACGGTTCGCCTGAAATTTCTACCCGTCTAAGTTTGACTTCTCCAATAAAAAACGTGTTATCAAAACGTTTATAGGTAAACTCGAATGATTGCTTAGCACCATTCATCGCAGCATTAATTTTTTCCTTTCCAAATACTTCAGAGCTTTTCCCATTAGGTTGGAACTCGGGTGAAACAATTAGACCAGACTGTTGGAGTAGGTCTTTTCGTTCACATTTAAATAATTCTTCTGCGGTATCATTACAATCAATGCAAATACCATTTTTAGTTAAAAACATGGCATCGGCAGAATTCTCAAAAACGGCTCTATAACGTTCTTCTTTTTCCTCAAGTGCTTTAGAGGAATGTAAACGTTGTGCAATTAAGTCTGAGACAGAGCAGAGGAATCGTTTTTCATCTTCAGTCCACTTTCTTTGTTCACCAACATGTTCTACACAAACTCCGCCAAGTAACTTACCTCTATTGTGTATGGCACAGTATAAGCTGGCACCAATATTCATAGGAATGATGTAGTTGTCATGTAATTCTTTGAGATGAATGCTATTTTTAGAATCATGTGTACCAGTAATTCTAAATTCTCTTATTGGTTTTAGGAGAATTGGAAAGTCTTTCATTTGAAACTCTAAACCAGAGTAATGCTTTTGTTTGCTTGAGATATATTGATTACGTTGAGTAATAGTATTGTTATCATTTTCTATGACGTACACCGATACGATTTCAATCGCTAAAGCATCGGCAATGCTTTTACAAAGGGTGCGTAGAAAATCAGCCTGCTTTATGTCCCAAAGAGAGGGAGTGGTAGCAAGTTCTAAATAAATTTTATCTAAATTTTGAGAATAATTTTTATAATTGTTATCGCTCATCATCCTTGATTATATTAGTTTTATTCAAAATTAACTGTTAAGTTTGTCACGTTTTATACTCATATAAATAATAGTATTTATGTGTATGTTTTTTATGATTTTTTTAGTAATTTTTTATTAGGGTCTCAATATTAACGCCATTTTATAGAGCAACCCATACTTGCAAATTGCTCTTGAGGGCCATGACCGGTCTCGGCAATTAAGCGCATGGCATTAAGCAGTTCTGCTACTCGATTAGGAGCGCTTCCCATGCCAATATTGTCTAAGCGTCCTCGATACTGCAGTTCACCATGCTTATTTAAACCAAAAAAGTCTGGAGTACAGACCGCTCCATAAGCCCGTCCAACTGTTTGATTTTCATCAACAAGATAAGGAAAACGGAAATCATTTTCTAGGGCAAACTTTTTCATGTTCTCGGGTGAGTCCATGCTAACGCGTTGATAATCATTAGACATTACCGCAAGAACATGAATGCCTTCTTTCATAAGTAATGCCGTGTCTTTAGCTAATTGCTGCGTAATTTTTTGTACATAAGGGCAATGATTGCAAATGAACATCAGTAATAAACCCTTCTCCCCAAGATAGTCCGACATAGTGAATTCAGTACCGTCTGGGTCTGAAAGTGTGAAATCAGGGGCCTTCCAGCCAAAGTCGCATATGGGGGTGTCTAAAAGCATAAGCTTGTCCTATAGTGCTTAATTAAATTAAGCCATTGATTTATATATAAAAAATTATATTATCAAATTTATCAAGTAGTGTTTATTAAATGAGAGTTTAAGACGTAAAACTGGTAAAATGTGCGGCTAATTTAAGCTAAGCTCGAAAAAGTCCAAAATTTATGACTACTGCAAAATTGTACATTAAAACTTATGGCTGCCAGATGAATGAATACGATTCAGAAAAAATGGCGGATGTGTTGAACTCAGACCAAGGTCTGGTTTTAACAGACACTCCTGAAGATGCCGATGTTTTATTGTTGAATACCTGTTCCATTCGTGAAAAAGCTCAAGAGAAAGTTTTCTCGGCCTTAGGGCGTTGGAAAAACTGGAAAAAAGACAAGCCGCATTTAATTATTGGTGTAGGTGGATGTGTTGCATCTCAAGAAGGTTCGGCAATTCTTAAACGAGCTCCTTATGTTGATGTGGTTTTTGGTCCCCAAACTTTGCATCGCTTACCGGAGTTAATTGCAGAAGCCAAGGCAAAGAAAAAACCTGTGGTTGACATTAGTTTTCCTGAGATTGAAAAATTTGATCGCCTACCTGAACCAAAGGCAGATGGCCCAACCGCGTTTGTATCAATAATGGAAGGCTGTAGTAAGTACTGTACGTTTTGTGTAGTTCCCTATACACGTGGTGAAGAAATTTCACGTCCATTTGATGATGTTATTGTTGAAGTTGTAAAGCTTGCAGAACAAGGTGTTAAAGAAATTAATTTGCTTGGTCAAAATGTAAATTCATATTTAGGCCCAATGCATGATGGTTCAATTGCTGATTTAGCTACACTTATTCATTATGTAGCTGCTGTAGATGGTATAGAACGAATTCATTTTACAACTTCACATCCAGTTGAATTTAATGATGCGCTTATTCAAGCCTATGCTGAAGTTCCTGAACTTGCTGATTACTTACATCTTCCGGTGCAAAGTGGTTCTGATTTGATTTTGTCTTTAATGAAGCGTAAGCACACCGCAATTGAATACAAACAAAAAATCCGTAAGCTAAAAGCCGTTCGTCCAAACATTAGTATTTCGTCAGACTTTATTATTGGTTTTCCAGGCGAAACCGACAAAGATTTTGAAGCTACTATGAATCTTATTGCCGAAGTTGGCTTTGACCATTCGTTTAGTTTCATCTATAGCCAGAGACCAGGTACTCCTGCAGCTTCATTGCCTGACGACGTACCAATGGAAACTAAGAAATTACGTTTGTCCTTATTGCAACAGCGTATTGCACAACAAGCTCAAGCCATTAGTGAAGGAATGGTTGGTAAGACATATAAAGTATTGGTAGAGAAAATTTCAGTAAAAGATAAGAATCAAATTACTGGACGTACCTATAATAACCGTTGGGTAAATTTTGACGGTTCAGCTGACTTAATAGGGCAATTTGTTGATGTAGTAATTACTGAAACAATGCGTAATACTTTACGTGGCCGTATGGTAGATTCGGTTACTGATGCCGCCTAAATCAATAATTAATTTAATATAAAAAATAAGAAGAATATATTTTGACTGATTCTAAAATAACCTTTCAATTAGTGCCGGAGAGTTCTGAGCGCTTAAGTTTATTGTGCGGTTCCTATGACAGTAATATTCAAACAATCTCAGATCAGTTTGGCGTTACCATCAATAATCGTAGTAATGAGTTTACTTTAACTGGTCCACGTAAAGATCTAGTACGGGTTAAAAACTTACTTGAAGAGCTCTATATAAAATCAGCTACAGGTGTTTTAGACGCGGAAGATATTCATCTTGCTGTTCAAGTCGCTCTTAATCAAGACAAAAGCAAAGTAGGGCATGAAGTTTCAATTAAAACCCGACGTAAACAAGTGCATGCTCGTGGTGATAATCAAAAACGTTATATCTTACAAATTCAAACTCGTGATTTGAATTTTGGTATTGGTCCAGCGGGAACGGGTAAAACCTATCTTGCGGTTGCCTGTGCAGTAGATGCTTTAGACAGTGGTTTGGTCAGACGAATAGTGCTTGTACGCCCTGCAGTTGAAGCAGGTGAACGATTAGGTTTTTTACCAGGCAATATGTCGGATAAAATTGATCCTTATTTGCGTCCTATGTATGACGCCTTATATGAGTTACTAGGCTTTGAACGAGTAGAACGTTTAATGGAGAAGCATGTTATTGAAGTAGCCCCTTTGGCCTTTATGCGAGGGCGCACGTTGAATGAAAGTTTTGTAATTCTTGATGAAGCTCAAAATACAACACGTGAGCAAATGAAAATGTTCCTCACGCGTATTGGATACGGTTCTCATACCGTAGTTACGGGCGATGTGACGCAAACTGATTTACCTAAACATACTAAATCAGGCTTGTTAGAGGCCTTAGAAGTTTTGAAAGACGAAGAAAATGTTGGTATCACACATTTTGAAGCTCTGGATGTTGTGCGTCACCCGTTGGTACAGCGAGTTGTGTACGCTTATGAACGATACCAAGCTATGCAAGAAGACAAATAAAACTAAGCTTACCTAGACTTTATGTCACTCTCAATTAATATACAGCGCGTAGTGGTTTCTACTCATATTCCCTCGGATGAGGCACTTAATGAGTGGATAAATGCCGCGCAAATATCAGTTGAACAAAACACCGAAATCACCTTGCGTATTGTTTCTGTAGATGAAATCCAGAGTTTAAACCGAGATTATCGAGATAAAGATAAGGTTACCAATGTCCTGAGTTTTGCGTCAGAGGTTCCAGTGGGTCCAGAAGTGCAAATACTAGGAGATATAGTGATTTGTGCTGATATTGTGGCTCAAGAAGCGGCTGAGTTTGGTAAAGATGTAAAAGACCGTTGGGCACATATGGTGATCCATGCTTGTTTACATATCCAGGGTTATGATCACATTGAGTCTGATGAACGTGAAATTATGGAAAATAAAGAGATTGAAGTACTAAAAGCGCTTGGATTTTCTAATCCATATCAGGTAGATTAACAGGGTATCCACTAAGAGAGCAGCAATGCCAGACGAACCGTCGATAAGCGTGACCGAAACTGAACAATCAGGTCTTTGGTCACGGATAAAACAAATTTTCTCAAACGCTGATTCAGCGACTGATGATTCATTTCAGAGCGATATTGATGATGCGCATGCACATGGTCGTATTGATACCGAAGTTCGCGATATGATGGATGGGGTTCTCGAAGTTGCTGAACTTCAGGCTCGTGACGTGATGATACCTAGATCTCAAATGGTGGTTCTTGAACGTGATATGCCGGTCAACGAAATCATTCAAAACGTTATCGAAGTTGGTCATTCTCGTTTCCCGGTTATTGGAGATGATAAAGACGAAGTGGTTGGCATTCTTTTGGCAAAAGATTTACTTAAATTTGCGGCTGAAAAATTGAATGTTGATAGTGATGTAAGTTTTGATATCCGTGAGTGTTTACGTAACCCGGTCTTTGTACCTGAAAGTAAACGTCTAAATAGTTTATTAAAAATGTTTCGTTCAAGTCGTAATCACCTTGCCATTGTAGTGGATGAATATGGCGGTGTTGCTGGACTCATTACCATTGAAGATGTTCTTGAACGTATCGTTGGTGACATTGATGATGAGTATGATATTCCAGACGATATAGAGATATTAAAAGAAGGCGAGAATCTTTTTGCCGTTCGAGCTTTAACTCGTATCGAAGATTTTAATGAACATTTTTCTGTGGAATTTGCTGACGATGATTTTGATACCGTCGGAGGTTTAGTTTTAGCTCAATTAGGACGTATGCCCGTTATCGGTGATGAGTTAGAGTTTAATAGTTTTATTTTTCATGTGTATAAAGTTGATAATCGCCGAATACATACGCTTAAAGTGAGTCGTGTAGATGGTTCTGGGCAATTAGGTGAGAAAACCATAAATACTGAAACTTTGAAGATTGAAGAGTAATAATGTCAGCAGCTGCTATAGACTCTTCACAAACCAATTCAATTTATCATACTGTAAGCAAGCCTTTACTTGAATACCCTAAGCTATTTAGTTTTGTTTTGGGTGCGCTTTTACCATTTGGCTTTGCTCCATATGGTTTTTATGTTCTATCGTTACTTTCCGTATTTGGCATAATTTTTATTTGGCGTAAGCAAACTCCTAAAAACGCTTCTAAGTCTGGCTTTATATTTGGTTTCGCTGCATTCTTATTTGGGGCTTATTGGGTAACAATTAGCGTTGGTACGTTTGGTGGTGCGCCAACATGGCTGGCAATGATTGTGATGCTGGGCTTGGTTGCGCTCATGGCGTCGTACTTTGCATTGTTAGCCTATTTAATCGCTAAATACTCTCAAATAATTACCTCAAATTTAATGTGGGCTTTTACCATTGCGTCTTTATGGACGCTTATGGAGTGGTTTAGAAGCTGGGTATTAACTGGCTTTCCTTGGTTAAATCTAGGTTATCTATCGCTTGATACGCCTCTAGCTGGTTATGCTCCATTGGGAGGTGTGTATTTTTGTACGTTTCTTTGGGTATTGTTTATTACCTTTATTTTAAATTTTAATCGCGTTGATAAAACGCAAAAAATTATTACTATCGGTTTCATTCTTGTCACAGTATTCTTTGGCGGTCTGTTTAATAAACACAGTTATACCCAAGATTATCAAGCAGCAAAATCGCTTGCGCTTATTCAAGGTGGTGTGTCGCAAGATAAAAAATGGCTTCCTCAGCAATTTCCAATCACTACCGAATTGTATGCAAAATTAACCGTTGAAAACTCCGACGCAGATATATTGGTTTGGCCTGAGGCCGCGATTCCGAGGTTTCGTTCTGAGGTACTGCCTTATTACGCTGGTATAAAAGCACGGTTAGGGGCGAATACGGATTTTTTAGTAGGTGGTTTAGAACGTCGCTTTGACTCCCAAGGGGAGAGACAGGATTTCAACTCACTATTTTTAGTGGATGATAAATTTAATGGCCCTGAAGAACAGCTTTATTTTAAAAGTCATTTAGTCCCATATGGTGAATACTTTCCATTACCTGAGTTTGTTCGCCAGTGGCTATGCAGAATGGGTTTGCCTTGTAACAATCTTACTGCTGGTGCAAAAACCCAAAAACCCATTAGTGTTAATGGAATCAAATACGGTGTTTTCATTTGCTATGAAGATGCCTACACCGATAGAGTGAATGCGATGCTGCCAGAAGCAAATATTTTGGTTAATGTAACCAATGATGCGTGGTTTGGTGGTTCTATGGCACCTCATCAACATTTACAAGTAACGCGTATGCGAGCATTAGAGACTGAGCGCCCAATTCTGAGGGCAACCAATAATGGTATTACTGCATTGATTGATAAAAAAGGCAAAGTGGTTAAAACCGTAGAGCAATTCAAGCCGCAAGTATTGCGCGGAACAGTTCAAGGTGTGAAAGGCGCCACGCCTTTTGTCATGCTAGGTAATTGGATGATTGTTGGGATTTGTTTTGGGTTTTTGATAATTATTCGTTTACTCTATAGAAAAAGCAATTAAACTTAATTTAACAGGTTGAATTTATGAATTTAATTAAATCAGTTAGAGATAAAATACCAAGTTTGGCAATAGCGGCTGATAGCGAGCTAGAATCAGTAATCGATAAAGCCAAACGAAGTACACTAGCAATCAGGTCTGCTCTCAAGCTCTCAGTCATCGTTGTTGCTGGGATTTTGTATTTAGTGGCCAAAGCCTATTTGCTTG
>CALHVH010000203.1 GCA_938039225.1 uncultured Gammaproteobacteria bacterium | reverse complement strand
TTTGGCTTATTGCTCTGGTGGTCAGATGCTAAAGGCAAACGCACTCGATTATTAGATGAAATAAAATGGAGCGATGTTGTAATTATTGGCTGCGCCCAAGCTATCGCTTTAATCCCTGGAACATCTCGTTCTGGCATCACCATGACTGCCGCTTTAATGCTGGGTATGAATCGACAAGCCTCTGCTCGATTTTCTTTTTTACTGTCTATACCTGTCATCACCTTAGCGGGTGGCTTGCAAGTACTAAAATTACTACAAAAAGAAGGCGCGGTTGATTGGATGGCCATTGGCGTTGGCACCTTGGTTTCGGCCATTAGTGCCTATTTATGTATACGCTTTTTCCTAAAACTATTAGATAAGATTGGCATGGCGCCATTTGCGATTTATCGTTTGATATTAGGTGCGGTGTTGTTAGCGTTTTATTTTAAGGTGTTTTGAGTAACGGTACTATTTTACTGAAAGATTGCCGCGCTTCGCTCTCAATAACATAAAAAATATAGTGTCATTGCGAGGAGAGAAGCGACGCGGCAATCTCTAGCTTGTTAATGAGCCTTAGCCAAGGCCTCAGCGTGCGCTTTACGTACACCATCCACCACTGTTGCACGCTTTCTATCGAGCGCTGCACTAATCTCAGGCCCTTCAAGACCAATGCGCTCAGACTCACTTAATCTAAAGTCTTTAGCGGCATTTACAATTCCGTTCAGGACTAATGCTTGAGGAAAGTCGGCTTGTTCAAAGCCCGTTCGTCCACGTGAATCGGCTTTGCAGGCTAAAAGAAATTTTTCAAATAATTGCGGTTGTTGCCACGCTTTAAGTTTATTCAAAAATTTTATTATTGTAGAAGGTTTCATTTCACTAATTTTATGCACATAGCCATGAAACTCTGCCACTCGATTGGCAACTACTTTGTAGCTGTTTGGCACAGGATACCGTTCATAAAAACCTTCAAGCAAATCCACACTTCGCTTTTCATGTCCCCTATGACTTGGCAATATGTCTTTATCTGTTGTGGCTTTACCAAAGTCATGACTAAGGGCAGCAAAACGAACAACTGGATCATCAGAAAGCTCGCTTGCAGACTGCAGGACTTGCATGACATGCACGCCCACATCAATCTCAGGGTGCCATTTACGCGGTTGACTTAATCCAAACAATGCATCAACTTCTGGGAACAGAACTTTTAATGCACCACATTTTTTTAGGGTTAAAAAGTAAGTGGCTGGGTGATTAGTTTTTAGGGCTTTTTCGGTTTCAACCCAAACACGTTCCGATGTAAGTTCATTTAACTCACCACTGCTAACCATTTCTTGTAAAAAAATTTGAGTTTCAGCGGCAATCTGAAAACCATAAGGCTGCAGTTTTGCAGCAAACCTAGCTAAACGCAGTACCCGTAGTGGGTCTTCTCGAAAATGCGGCGAAACATGACGAATAATTTTATTGTTTAAATCCTCTTGTCCACCATAAGGATCAATGACCTCACCTTGTTCACTCAAAGCCATGGCATTAATACTTAAATCGCGTCTATACAAATCTTCTTCGAGAGTTACGTCAGGCCCAAAAGCCACTTGAAAGCCTTTATAACCTTTGCCAGACTTTCTTTCGGTACGTGCTAAGGCATACTCGTAATGCGAGTCTGGGTGTAAAAAAACTGGAAAATCTTTGCCAACTTGTTTGTAATCTCTAGCTAACATTTCGTCTATCGAAGAGCCAACAACCACATAGTCTTTATCCTTGGACTTAAGTCCCAAGAGTTGATCTCTAACGGCTCCGCCTACTAGATAAATTTGCATAAGATAGAATTAACGACCAGCCGTTCGACGATACTCGTCAAAACTTAGATTGATATCTCTTGCTTGTAAATAAGAAGGGATAATACTTTCGATACTCACCGGTTTAACACCTAACTTTTCTAGGCCATTATTTTCACAAATATTATTTATCTGTAAAGACTGATAGTTGTCTTTTGTAAATGGTTTTCCTGGCATTATTCCTAAAATACTGGCTACAAGTTTTGATAAGAATGGATTCAAACCAATTATCTTGCGTTTTACTCCCATAGTTTCCGCTATTAATTGAATTAACTCACGCATGGAATATATTTTAGGACCACAACAACTGTAACGCTTTTTGTAAGTGTCAGGATTATCAATACTTAACACTATCCCCTCCACTACATCATCAACATAGACTGGAGCAAAACGTGCGTTTGGAACCGGTAGTAAAAAAATTGGATTTGGTATTTTTAAAAGCGCAGAAAACTTATTTACAAAACTGTCTTTCGCTCCAAAAATTACTGAGGGCCTAAAGACAGTCGTATTCAATGAGCTTTTTTGAACAAGAGCTTCAGCCTCACCTTTAGTTCGCAAGTATTCGCTCGGGCTGGTTTCAGCTTCGGCTTTTAAGGCGCTTACTTGAATATAGCGCTGTATATTTAATGTTTCACAAGCATCTAAAAGCTTTTGAGTAAAATCCACATGTGCCGTTCTGAATTTTTGTGTGGCTGCACGAGTTTCATTTAATATACCCACTAAATTAATCACAGCATCTGAACCTTGCAAAGCTTGCAATAAGGCTTGAGGTTCATGGGTATTTGTTTGGAGCAACTGCAAACCGGGCAAAACCAATAACTCTCGAAATGATTCTCGTTGCCGTGTGGGTATACATACCTGATAGCCATCTTTAATAAGACGGGCTGCCAAGGTTTGCCCAAGAAACCCGGTACCACCTAAAATGGAAATTTTCTTAATTTTACTCAAGTGTGTGACCTTATAAATTACGACTTGAGATTATAGCCAAAAACCGTAAATAATGTATTGGCAAAGCCACCTTATTATGCTGTTTAAACATGCAAACAGGCATTAAGTAGTGCTTAACTAGCCACTCGAATTAAAAGTCTATTTTTCCTTTGGCTGAACAGCATGCATAAAACTACTCAATCGCGGGGTCTTACCATGTAAGCGCCAAGCGTAAATAATTTTATTATTCATTACCTTTTGTACATAATTTCGGGTTTCATTGAATACAATATTTTCAACCCAAATATCGGCTGGCAAATGTTGTTCAGGCAGCCAAGTACGAACTCTATGTGGTCCACCATTATATCCAGCAGTGGCCAATACTGGATTAGATTGCAAGCGTTTTTGTATTTCAGAAAGATAAGCACTTCCGAGTTCAATGTTTTTTGATGGTGTGATTAGGTCAGAATAACCTCGGTGTTTAATTTTATTTTTACGAGCTGTTTGCTTAGCAGTGGCTGGAAGCAGTTGCATCAAACCGTAGGCATTTGCTGAAGAGCGAACATCATGCATAAAAAGACTTTCTTGACGAATAACACCATAAATCCAGGCCGGCTCTATTGCAAAACGCTTAGCCATTGACTGTACAGACTTTTGATAAGCACGAGGGTATAAAATATCGTAATCTTCTCTTGCACTTGAATTAACCGCTGTTTGAATACTGCTAGTAGCCAAGCCCCAAGCGTTGGCTAAATACCCTGCTTGTGTTTTTTCTTCTGCAGACATCTTATTCAAAGCACTGCGCCATTCACTGCGTGAACGGCCAGCCATATTGACAGCTGCTAATTCCCTAGCCCTACGTAAATCTAATCGTTGTTTTAATTGCGATTGAATAGCATCATTCACAACTAAATCCGTATGCTTAAACTGATAATCACTATTTAATTGATCGGCTGCTAAAAATTCAAAATAACCAGACCCGCTGGCTAGTTCTGAATAAATAACTTCTGCTTTTTCTTTTTCACCTAATTGAGCATAAGCTCTAGCTTGCCAATAACGCCATTGCGAGGTTGTTTGGCTACTGCTAGGCATGTCTTGAATGGCGCTTAAAACTGATGACCAATTCTGATTCCAAAGCGCATTACGAACTTGCCACTCTCTTTCGCGTAATGACATAGAGTTTGTGTTGGCTGAAGCATATACGGCTAATGTTTGTGGATGACGCTTGTAAGCCGACCGCAAAGCAATATAATTTTCCAGAGCATTTTTTTCTGCAACAGAGTATTTGAATTTCTTAGTAAGCTTTGGCCAGATTGTGAGAACTTTATCAACATTTTGTCGTGCTAATTTACGTGCACCATAGGCTGTAATGGCTCGTGAAGTTTCACCGTCTTTCCATTTAAGTGATTGCTTGAGCTGACTCTCAGGAGAAGCCGACATTTTTCGCCATAATGTAATTTTACTGTTCACAGCCTTACGATCTTTTTCCAGTAATTGGCCAGCTAGATAGCTGGCTAATTTAAATCGTGCACGTTCCAAAGCTAAATCAATACGGTTATTAATTCGTTCTTTAGTAAGCAGGTTGTTATTTTTTAAAATAGCAAACAATGGATCGCATTCATCCGGTTGACTATTGCCTACCATCCATAATGGCAAAGCTTCTTGAACAAAATCCACTTCTTGTAAGTTACGAATGCGTGCTTCAAGGTATTTACAGCGACGTTGTATGGATAATTTAATCGTACTCGGATCAGGCGCAAACTCTATATAAGTTTTCCATTGCCGAGTGGTGTACAAATAATCCAACCAATTACGATGCAGGTCATTGCTGGTTGCTTGATCAGGGTATTGTGCAAGAAAAGCTTGGATTTTTTTATTGGGTTGACGCTTAAGACTGTTTCTAAGATAAATCGCCTCGATATCACTGTGTAAAACATAGTCCTTGAGCAAGTTATTCTTATACTTTAGAGCTTCAGGTTTCGCTTTCTCGGCAAGTTTTACGGCTTCTTTAAACGCTTTTCTCTGAGATTCAATTTTATCGACTGCATAAATGTTTGCATTTACGCTAATGAATAAAAAAAGTGCTATTAATTTATGCCAAGCAAAGACTTGTTGTTTACTTTGAATTTTAATTTTTCTCACCCTTTAATATTTTCCCTTGAGCCTATTTTTACTCAATCTAATTTACTGAACTACTGATATAGACCGATAAATTAAATAAAAATTTCAATCTTCTCTTCATCAATTGCAAGTTTGCTTTAGTATAGCTCTTAAGTGGCGAAAAATGCCGATTCAATTTATAAAAATCATGACCAAAAAATTAATAAATAATGCCCATTGATTTCTCTACAGCTTGGCTGATTTTTCCGCTCCTCGGCATAGTTGCCGGTTTACTCTCAGGCCTATTAGGAATTGGTGGCGGTATTGTTCTAGTTCCTGGGCTTTATTTTTATCTCAAATCTCATAACTTAGCGCCTGGCGCAGAGATGCCTTTTGCATTGGGCACTTCATTAGCTTGCATTGTTCCTACCGCACTAAGTTCAGTACGCAGTCATGCAAAAATGGACAATATTTGCTGGGACGTACTCAAGCGCTTAGCGCCTGGCTTATTGATAGGAGGTGTGATTGGAGGGTGGCTGGCGGACCGCTTAGATTCACTACTCCTAGAAAAAATCTTTGGCGTACTTTGCATGCTATTAGCCGTACGGATTTTTATTGGTTTTACCGCTAAATACGTTATCCAGAAATCTAAAAATGAACATATTGCGTATGGCACACTTATGGGAACTCTTGCCTCACTCACCGGTGTGGGTGGTGGTGCTTTAGTCAATCCGTATATGCTTTGGTCTGGTTTTGATATTCACAAATGCGTTGGTACCGCAGCTTCATGTGTTGTTGTTATCGCTAGCTCAGGGACTCTAACCTACATAATTCAAGGTTGGGACGCTAGTATCAACGAAGCCCACTTTGGTTATGTTATATGGCCAGCGGTAATCGCAATTGCCCTCTTCAGCATCTCTTGTGCTCCACTAGGAGCAAAACTTGCCGTAATCTTGCCAAAAGAACGACTCAAAAAGCTCCTAGCTGTTCTCCTGCTTATCGTTGGCACCAAGTTTTTACTCTAAATTTAGTTTGCACTTTCATTCTATTGATCAAAATAAGTAATAAAAACAATAATTTAAAAACTTATTGAAACTTTTGCCCACTAGACAAAAACTCTCAATGTATTATTTCACTGTAATTGATTGTTATTTAACATAATAATTGTGTAATAATTTTGATACACTCGCTCGCGTTAAAAATGATACATCTCTACATTTACAAGGAGAAAAGCATGAGAAAAAAAATAATTAGTCTTGCAACAATTTCACTAATGGCAGTATCCGCTCAGGCATCTGATTTAGTTTATGACTACGTAGAATTAGGCTACAGTTCTGCTGACCTAGGCGATAGCATTGATGGAGATGGCCTTAAAATTGCAGGGTCGTTTAGTCTTACCGAAGATATCTATGCATTTGGTGATTATGCTTCTTATGGTCTTACTGATTCGGCCGATCTTGGCTATTTAGGTATAGGAATTGGCTACCATTACGAAATTAGCCCAAATACTGATTTACAACTGGATGCAGCCTTTCGTAGCGCTGACCTAGATGTGGCCGGAACAGCCAATGACAGTGACGAGAATGGTTATGAAATTGGGTTTGGTATACGTTCCCTGATTAATCCTAATATAGAGCTAGGTGCACGCGTTGAGTCTGTAGATATTAATGGACGGGATACTTTCTTTGAAATTAATGGCCATTATTATTTTGGCAATAACTTTGCTGTTGGCGCTGAAGCAAGCTTTGGTGATGACTTTGACGTTTATGGCATTAAAATTCGCTATACATTCTAAACCTTCTTATATAAACATTAATACTGTAAACAATCATGCAGATTGTTAAGTGGAGAATTACAGAATGAAAAAAAAATATCTATCGCTCATGCTCGCAGCTCTTACGGCATTTTCAGTTCAAGCTAATGATTTATCCTATACCCATGCGGATTTGACCTATAACTCTTATGACGACGGAGATGGTTACACTCTAGGTGGTTCGGTTGAGTTTGCCAATAATATCTATGCCCTCGGTGAACTGACCAATATAACCTTAGATGATATCAATATTGATTATGCCGGCCTTCAAATCGGTGTTGGTTATCATTATGAAATAGCACCCGACACCGATTTAATTGGCGAGTTATCGTTTTTAAATTTAGATATTGATGGCGGCGGTGGCATCAGTATTGACGATAGTGGCTATATATTAGCTTTTGGTTTACGTAAAATGCTAATACCCAATGTTGAATTTCACGGAAAATTAGAGTACGTGGATATTTTTGAAAGCAGTGAAACTGATTTTACGATTGGTGGGATGTACTATTTTGATAATCAGTTTGCCCTTGGTGCTTCCTATGAGACAAATGGTAATAATGATTTAGATGGGTTTGTATTACGCGGACGCTTTAAGTTTAAATAAGCATTCATCGAAAATGCAAATAAAAAGGCGACTCACTGAGTCGCCTTTTTATTTTTCTAAAATCATATTAAAACTAAATCAACACATTCAAATGGTTGCTACATTTAATACTCATGGTATTACCCAGTAAGGCCTTAAGGTTAAACTTCAATTCCTTAAAAGAACTGCTATATTTTTCAAGCATTTTATAAAAATAAAAACTGGAACAATGCAACACCGAATAGGTCGAATGACTGTTCGATTAGATATCTTTACTTAAACAGAAATGGAGATTTATCCAACATGAAAAAACAATTATTTAGTTTAGCTGCTGTTTCATTACTTGCTTTCTCAATACAAGCAAGTGACGCCCCTTACTCGTATGTGGATCTCGAATACAACTCTTTTGATGAATTTGATGGCTTCACCTTAGGGGGCTCATACGATTTTGGAAATAATTTTTATGCGCTAGGCGAGTTTGCATCCTTATCCGCTGATGAAGATGGCATTGATGTTGATGCTACAACTTTTCAACTGGGTGTTGGTTACAATTACGAAGTTTCTCCAAATACAGATTTAATTGCAGAACTTTCGTTTGTTAACGCTGACATTGATTCAGATTTTGGTGACGCTGATGACTCTGGTTATGCACTTGGTTTTGGTATACGTAGTATGATTTCCAGCAATCTTGAGTTAAACGGCAAAGTTCAATACCTTGATATTTTTGAAGACAGCGATACTGGCTTTGAAGTTGGAGGTGTTTATTACTTAGAAAATGGCATTGGCTTGGGCGCTGCTTATGAGACTGATGGTGATGAACTGGATGGTTTCTCACTTAAACTACGCTATAAATTTTAATCATTAATAATAATTACCCAATAAAAAGGCGACTCAATGAGTCGCCTTTTTATTGTCTTTAACATCGCTTGGTGAGACTTTACATTCTCAAAATCACTGTGCCTTGACCTCGAATAATTCGTAAGTACAAGTTCTGACGGTCTTTTACCGCTTCAACTAAGTCTTCTACGCTTTCTATATTCACTCTAGGACGACTACCAACACTCGTAATAATATCGCCCTCTCTTAAAAAACGTCTAGCTGGACTGTCTTCTTCAATCTTGATGACTTGAGCACCTTTAACTGTTGCTCCAGAGCGTCCTTGTGACTGTTCAGTAACTTCACCAAAACTTACGCCTTCCAGTTTAGGATGAATAGAATCGGCTGCGGTATCCGCATTTAAAGAACTTGCTGAACCCAACTTAGCTTTAAGCTTTTTACGCTTACCATTACGATACAGTTCAATATTTACTTTATCACCCTCACGTAATAACCCAATTGTGTTACGTAAATCCGATGAGCTAGAAATTTCTTCATCATTCACCTTGGTGATGATATCTTCAATTTGAATACCCGCCTTTTCGGCAGCAGACTTTGGCGTTACTGAAGTGACCATTGCCCCTTTAGTAAAATCTAAATCAAATTCTTCTGCAATACCATCACTGATATCTTGTATACCAACGCCTAATAAGCCACGTTTCACTTCGCCAAATTCAACAATTTGCTCCATGATGCTTTTCGCCATATTAGACGGAATAGCAAAACCTATACCTAAGTTACCACCACTTCGTGAAATGATGGCGGCATTAATGCCAACCAATTCGCCCTTCAGATTTATTAATGCGCCGCCAGAATTACCGGGGTTAATGGCTGCATCGGTTTGAATAAAGTCTTCATAAGCGTCACGACTTAAACCTGAGCGGCTCAAGCCACTCACAATTCCTGACGTTACCGTGTGTCCAAAGCCAAATGGGTTACCAATCGCTACAACAAAGTCACCCACTTCCAAATTGTCTGAATCAGAAATGGTTAGTTGACTTAAGTTTTTAGCTTTAATTTTTAATACACCAATATCAGAGCCTTTATCCGAACCAATTTTTTCAGCTTCGTACTCATTACCATCTTGCAATTGAACAATAATCTCGTCGGCATTTTCAATAACATGATGATTAGTCAAAATAATCCCTTTGTCGGCATCAATAATCACACCGGATCCCGCACTTTGGGTTTCACGACGTTGGGGTTGTTGGCCTCTACGTCCAAAAAACTGTTCGAAAAACGGATCACCCGCAAAAGGATTTGCTTGAGCTTCTACACTGCCCTTGGACTGAATATTGACCACTGCAGGTGAAGCGCGCTTAATAACCGGCGCTAATGACGGCACGGGCTGACCATTCACCATATCTGGTAAAGCCGCATGGGTTGATTGCGTCAGGCCGCCAAGTCCAATGACCATTAATGCGGATAGCAATAAAGACAAGGTAGCTTGCCCTGTACTTTTGCGAATAATTTTGGCTGAATATTTCATGTGTCTTTTTTCTTTTACTTGGTTTGGCATTGATTACCCTTTTTACGTTCGATTTAATTTCCTAGGCACAATAAAGTTTAACTTATTTAAAAGCCTTGGCTTTGTGAGTATAAAAAATTAGATTGGTTCAAAAAAGTATGTTCAGCATTTAAACACCTCAATAATGCCTCTTTGACCCTATACCATTTACTTGGAACTAGAGTTGGTGATCGCATTTTGAGTTTTCAATATTTCTGCGGAAAATTTTTACCAATCTATCCAACATGTACATTAATAAGTACATATATTTTCTGCCCTTTGAATAAATGTAAAAATTTGTTGACCTCCAAAAATCAAGCATTTAGCTCTATAGCGCTAACACAACATCTTGTGTTTAGCTTCATATTTGTTTTAACCCACAATAAGCGCTTGATATTAAAGTAATTTTTAACGATAAATACATAAGTCATTGTTTTTAATAAACTAAAATACTCAATATTTATACCCTAACAAGGCTTGACAAGCTCTCAAATAAGCTCTAAATTGTATCCCATAAACACAACATCTTGTGTTTGGGCTAAATCAGTGAAATTTGCTTGAAATCTAAGCGTGTATTTACCATAAGCGATTTTCTCTTGTAGAGAAATATACGTAATGAAAGGATTCAAAAGGCTGCTTTTTTGGGCAAAAATCCTACATTTCACTTTTAAAAGAATTCTCTAATTCTTATCGCGATGATTGTTAAATAAGCATAGCGACCCAAAGTAATGAGATGCTTGTTAATTAAAATATTTGGTAGCAATTAAAACGCATTGTTAAATAAACAGTGATTCAGGGGATTAAATCTACATGACATCGGCAGCAAGCTCGCAAGCACTCACTTCGTCCACAACAAAAACTATGACCACCACTAAAGATATATCTTTCCAATCGGCTTCTTTAGATATTTGGGAAAAGAAATACCGTCTGCAAGCCAAAGATGGCAGCGCAGTTGATCAAAACATGCAAGACACTTACACACGTGTAGCTAATGCCTTAGCGGATGTTGAAGCTCCTGAAAAACGTGATGAGTGGTATGCACGCTTTGTGTGGGCTTTAGAACGTGGTGCAATACCTGCCGGTCGCATCATGTCGAACGCAGGCGCTCAAGCTCATAAACCGGCTACTTCTACCATTAACTGCACAGTATCAGGCACTATTTCTGATTCTATGGATGACATCCTAAACAAGGTACATGAAGCGGGCCTAACCCTTAAAGCCGGTTGCGGTATTGGTTATGAGTTTTCTACCTTACGTCCTAAAGGTGCTTATGTATCAGGCGCTGGTGCTTATACCTCAGGTCCTTTATCGTTTATGGATATCTACGACAAAATGTGTTTCACCGTATCGTCGGCTGGTGGTCGTCGCGGTGCTCAAATGGG
>CALHVH010000202.1 GCA_938039225.1 uncultured Gammaproteobacteria bacterium | reverse complement strand
GACGATTCCATACTGATTAATGCCGTTAGTTTTGCTCCACCATAAATGGCTGACACAAAAGACGAACCACAATGTCTGCGAAAAGCATCTATATTTTTTGCTTTTTTAACGGCTTCATCGGTGAGACGAATCGAACCGCTGGACCCTCCACGTTCATTGGTGGCACTTTGAAATTCGGTCACTCGACTACCATGAGCAGGAATGGGTGATGCGTAGCGAACCCCATTTTGCACAATAGCATTCATGACAAAATGAGATTTATTACCAGTGAGCTTTTGAGATTTTGCAAACGATGCTTTCCCCTCAGCTTCAAATCCAATGGTTTTAACCGAAGCCTCAGCCGACATACCCACACTTTTCATCAAGTCATAACTGTCATGCACTTCGCTCATGGTCATGTATCGCGTTTGTGCAGGCTCTTCACCTGGTACAAACTCCACGCAGATGGTTGGAACAGGTTCAGAGTCACCTCTATTCCAACCCCATCCAAGCGCTACACCAGTAGCTGGACTTTCCACAATCTCAATGGCATCCACTGCATCAAAGGTTGCAAAAGCTGAGCTGTTATTTGAACTGGATTCTGTTGCACCTTCTTGACCATTTTGATCATTTGGCTGGCATCCAATTACTGTAAAAGATAAACCAATCATGACCACAAACAACTTAATAAACGACCTATGCATATTCCCTTCCCCTGTGTGTTTTTATTAAATAGCTTTATATTGCCCTAGATGGAATTTAACATAATGTAACATTTATGTCTAAAATATCGGCAAATCATGAAAGACCAGATACAAAAAAGCCTCGATAAACGAGGCTTTGTGAGTCAATTGGTAAAGGACTTTATTATTTTTTCTTAAACAACAAGGTCATCCTATCGGATTCACCAATAGCTTTCATTTTGGCCATTTGTTCTGGATTATCACGACTGCCATTAAATGACGGAGGCAAACGCCACACAATATCCGCTTCACCCGGTTGGTCTTTAGGATTCGCATTTATTTCACTGCTAGCAACTAACTCAAAACCGGCTTTTTCGAAAGCCGAAATCAAATACGACTGCTTCAAATAACCTCGTGAGCCATCTGCACCTTTATTAGTAGCCGTTTCTGGCAACCTATGTTGAACGACACCCACCAAGCCATCAGCTTTCAGTAATTGATGTGCTGCAGCTAATGATTCTGTCAGAGTGCCAGCTTCAGATTCAAAACGATTAAGATTATGTAATGCACGAATAAACAAAACTCTATCTACCGTACCAACCACATCGTCTGGCACCGACGCAAAAGTAAATCCTTTTGAGGCTATACCGTTATCCGTAAAGCCAGCGACCTTCTCAGGAAATTGCGTAGTAGATGCTATGCGACCTTTTATCGCTTCCTCATTAAAAAAACCAAAGCGTGCCCACATATCGTCATTGTAATTAACACCGTGCAATGCTCCGTTTGAGCCTAAATAATTGGCTAATATATTTGAGTACCAACCACCACCTGGTAATGCTTCAGCAACTGACATACCTGGAGTAACTTTAAAAAACGCTAAGGTTTCTGCCGGTCGACGATACTGGAAGCGTGCTTGCGTTTTCTCATCAGCTTGAGCTAATACTTGAGCCAGCTTGGTGGCTGCTTCAGCTTGACTTGCCTTACTTTGCATTGCTTCATCAGGTACTGAGGATGCGGCACAAGCTACCAGAAAACCTAATAGGGGTACTACAATTAGTTTGTTAATTCGCATACAAGACTCCTAAGATTACGATTATTGAAATTTAATTTTAACACTGTCTAAATACACATTACTTAAACTTTTCTTAGCTTACCATTTGCATCAAAGTGGCGCAGAGTATTGCCCCATAAGTTCCTAAGGCGTAACCAAGAACAGCTAATAGAACACCAACGGGTGCCAGAGAAGGATGAAAAGCTGCAGCAACGACTGGAGCCGAGGCTGCCCCACCAATGCTAGCTTTACTACCAACTGCCACAAAGAAAAAAGGCGCGCGGATTATTTTTGCAACTAACAATAATAAAACCACATGGAAGAGCATCCAAATAATTCCTACTAAAAATAATAGAGGTGCATCAGCTATTTGCAGAATATTCATCTTTGTCCCAATAATAGTTACCAATAAGAATATGAAAACACTTCCTAGTTTGGATGCTCCTGCACCTTCATATTGCCTAGCTCTTGTAAAACTTAACAGTAAACCAATTGTAGTCGCCGTAACAACTATCCAGAAAAATGTACTACTCAGAATTGAGTCTTTTAAAAGCTCATTATCAGCAAATAAGCTAGGCACAAAATCGGCTACCAGATGAGAAATCCCCACAGCACCAAAAGCTATTGCAAAGATTACCGCTAAGTCGGTAAAATTTGTGACTCGTTCGGTCTCAGCCGTATACGTAGACATTTTTGTCTTCAAATGCTCAATAGAACTGGTATCAGCTTTTAACCATTTATCAATTGGTGCGGGATTACCGGCTCCATAAAGTAAAAATGCCATCCAAATATTTGCAACAACGATATCTATAGCCACCATTGCGGCAAAGCGTTCCGGGTTGTAACCATAAACATCAAGCATCGCAATTTGATTAGCACCACCACCAATCCAACTTCCTGCCAAGGTAGCAAAGCCACGCCATACTGCATTAATCCCCTCACCACCAACTGTTTCGGGGCTAAAGAGTGACATAATCAATATTGCAATCGGTCCACCAAGAATAATCCCTACAACTGCAGTACCAAACATGATCAACGCTTTTGGACCTAGCCCAATCACAGCTTTTAAATCAATACTCAAGGTCATAAGCACCAGTGCTGCGGGAAGAAAATAATTTTTAGCTATAGTCCAAAGATTAGACTCAGCACTTGAAATAAGACCAAAGCTATTCATGAGTGAGGGTACAAGATAGCAAACTAAGATTACCGGTATAAAGGTATAAAACTTATCCCATTTCCCACCAAGACTTTTAGTATAAAAGGCTAAACCAAGTACTGAAACAAGAAGACCAAATACAACGGCATCGTTGGTAATTAGGGGTGTAGTCATCATTTATCCTTAGTCAAGTATTCTTATTAGAAAAACATTATTATAGATGCAACTCACTATGAAATTCTGATGATATCCCTACCATCCACTAAAAATCCAATTAATTATGACGCAAGACCTACTAAGACCTATAGAACCACTAGTAAGCGCTAAACAGTTACTTTCTCTAAGTGATAGAAACGATATTGTTATCTTAGACGCTACTAAACTTATAGCAGTACCCGGAGCACCAGAAATCTGTGCAGATACTCACATTCCAAACTCCAAAAAATTTGACTTCAGCCAAGCCTTTGTTGATTCTACTAGCCCACTTGCTAATACGATTCCTTCTGAAATTCAATTTACTAACAACGCACAAGCATTAGGAATAAATAATGAGAGTCTAATTGTGATTTACGATGCACGAGGCGTATATTCTTCACCACGAGCTTGGTGGATGTTTAAAATCATGGGGCATCAGAATGTTTATGTTCTAGATGGAGGCTTGCAAGCATGGATAGCTGAAAGATATGAAACGTCAAGACAATTAAGTATTGCCGAGTATTCAGGAAATTTTAAAGCATCATTACAAAAGTCATTGTTGTGCTCAAAAGATGAAATTTTAAACAGCATTAATAATAACCAAAAAAGCATAATTGACGCACGTTCATCTGGTCGGTTTCAAGCTCAAGTCCCAGAACCACGACCCGGTTTACGCAGCGGACATATACCTTCTTCACTCAATATTCCATATAAAAAATTAACCTATGAAGGTAAATTTTTAAGTGACGACAATCTGCGCGCCGTGTTTGCTGAAACCACTATTAATTTCGAACTGCCCCTGATTGCCAGCTGTGGCTCAGGTCTAACAGCCTGCATAGTATTACTTGCCGCCTATAAAGTTGGTTTCAGAGATTTAGCGCTGTATGATGGTTCTTGGAATGAATGGGGAGCTGATTCAAGTCTACCTATAAACTGAGCAGAGGTCGTGATAACACATTACAATCTATAAGCAATTGTTTTAAATGGTCTTTTTAAATTAATCCTTTCATCAAAAATCTATAATTTAACTATAGAGCTTTTTTCGACAGAGCAAATAGTTAGAGTGAAACACTCTCTATAAACGTATTTTAATCCCATATTAAGCTCTCAACCATATCCTTAAACATAAACGTACATATTAAATAATCCACAAGCGCAAGCATTAACAACTTACTCACTTATAATATGACTCTTTTGTGTAATCCCAAAGGCAAACAATGCTAGGCTCACTGTTCAAACCCACATGGCAAAGTAAATCATCTGATAAGCGTAAGCAGTTCATTACCGAGCTAGATCAAATCGATGATGAATCACTGCACATTCTCAAAAAACTTGTATTAGAAGATGAGGATGTCGAAGTAAGAAAGCTTGCTCTGCATAAAATTGACCAAGCCGATGTAATTTTCGGCTTAATCAAAGAATCCACTCATGGGGACACCCGCGATGAAGCTGTGCTCGTATTTACTAAGCTTACCGGAGCTAAGAGCAAGCTCAGTGAAGATGAATTTCGACAACTAATTAAATCGCATCCAGAGACAACATTATCGATTACAAAAACTTGTCCGCACTCCAGCTTACGCATGGAACTCCTTGAAAGTATGTCTTTAGAAGAACAAATCGATTTAATGGCTGAGATTGAATATAGTGAAACCAGAAAAATTATTGCCGATAAAATTACCGATATTGAGCTTTTAGAAAAAGCGCGTAACATTCTTAAAGGTAAAGATAAGAACGCTGAAAAAATAATAAAAAATAAGCTTCATGAAATACATGCCAAGCAAAAAAAAGAAGAAGAAAACTTAGAAAAATCCGAAACGCTCTGCGACAAGATGGAATATCTCGCAACCCGTGTAGAATGGCGTAGTGAATTTACAGACCGCTACTTACAATGCCAACGTGAATGGAAAGCATTAGACTTCACCCCGCACGAATATTTATCCGAACGTTATAATTTGGCTCTAAATAAAGTAAGTTCAACAGTTAAAAAACAAGAAAGTATTAGTCAAGCACAAGAAATTCAAAACTCGGTTACGACTACATTGGTAAATGAATGTAAAACTATTTCTGCTTACTCAATTGACGAACTGCATGCTCAACAAGTTACTCTTGAAAAGCTATTTAATGAAAAACAGCAGATATGGACCAAAAGTTTAGAAACCATCAAGCCTGATGCTGCGCTTTGGAAACGCTTTGAATCGGCTAGTAAATCTATACACTCTGTTATTAGTTTTGCTAATTTAAGAAATCCCCTTAATGAAGCAATTTCTAACGTCAATGAAAATACCGATGGAACAGTTCTTAATACCTTAAGTAAGCAATACAGAAGTCTATTGGCTAATTTAGATTGGTCTAAAGATTTTCCAAAATTAAATAGTAAAGAAGAAGCCCTAGAACAAATTCACAAACTAACTATCATTCTAGCAACTCGAAACAAAAAAGAAAAAGACAAACTCGACAAGCTACACCAACGTATTAATCGTTTACAAGGCAGTACCAAAAGAGGCAATTTATCTCAAGCAAGAAGAGAGCTAACGGCTGTTATTAAACTCAGCGAAAGCTATAGCGGCAAAGATAAAGTTTCATTAGATGAGCGCTTAGAAAAAGCAACCATTGCTGTTGACAAAATGGCAGATTGGAAAGATTATGCAACTGCACCAAAATTTATTGCCTTATGTGAAGCAATGGAAGCATTATCACCAGAGGCTTTAAAGAAGGCCAATAAGTCAAATATGCATGCCGATAAACTTGCTACAAAAATTTCACAATTACAAAAAGACTGGAAAGCTTTAGGGCATTCAGATAGTGCGGATGAACATTGGGAACGTTTTAAAGTAGCAGCTGATACAGCCTACGCACCTTGTGATGCCTTCTTTAAAGAACGTAAAGCAATCAGAACCGAGAATTTATCCAAGCGTGAACCTCTTGTAAAAGAGATGCAATCACTGCTAACACAAGTCAATTGGCAAGAAAACTCGGAATGTAAAAAGGCGCTAAGTAGCATTAGAAAAATTGATGATGCCTGGAAAAAAATAAAAGATGTTGAACCAGGGCCAGGAACTAAACAATGGAAACGCCTTCGTAAAGCAAAAAATTCTGTGTATGCGAAACTAGATGAAATATATGCAAGCAATCTAAGCCTAAAAACCGCTTTAATTACAAGCGCTAAAGAAATGCTAGATGCTGAAATTAAAGAAGACAGCCTAAAGAAACTGCAAGCATTACAAAGTCAGTGGAAAGAGATTGGCATCACCAAACGCAAAGACGATCAAAAGGCCTGGGAAGGGTTTAAACAAGCAACTGATGCTGTTTTTGAGAAAATACAAGGACAAAGAAAGGCAAAACGCGCTATAGAAGATGAACAACTAAAACCCTACAGAGATGTAGTTAAAGCTATAAAACAACTAAGCAGATCAGCCAAAAGCTTGGCCGATGCTGACTCCAGTTTTACCAAACTTCAATCGGAACATGATGCTTTACCCCCTATGCCAAGAGGCTTTCCCGAAAAAGTCATCGAAGGGATCAAAAAAGATTATCAACGCGCTTGTAGCGATTTTAATAAAACCCGTGAGCGAATCATACAAAAGAAAAAGCATCAGGCATTGGATCATCTTGCCTCTAAAGCAGCCCTATGCAGTCAATATGAAGCTTTAGCCAATGACGCATCACAAATAGAACTTGATGATTTAATAGCTCAGATGGATGCATTAGAAATTAGTGATAATGAGCTGCGTAAGCGATTTTCTCAACGCCTTGCGGTTGCTAGAGATTCAGAAAGAAGCGCTTATACTGCTCAAAGAAAATTAATGTGCATTGATCTGGAAATCCTTCTTGGCGTAGACAGCCCTAAAGAAGACAAGACACAACGCATGCAAATACAATTAGAACGTATGCAAAAAGGCGGCTTTGGCCAAGAACGAATTGAGAAAGAGAGCGTATTAAAGAAAATGAAATTAGACTGGTATTGTTTGCCGGGAGCAGAACCAGGTTTGCAAGGTCAATTAGATGAACGTTTTCAAAAATTAATTAAATAATTCGATATAACGAACAATAACCAAGATTTATTTATTCTCAAGTACTTTGATAAACTCATTAATGAGGTTTTTTTCACCCTCGTATTCAAAAGCTGTTTCTTGAAAAACTCGAGTAAGTTCGATGTGCCAAAATTCAACATCGTCTGCTGTTAACATGTGTTGATTATTAATAAAAATCTCATTTTGATTAAAAGAATCCATCGCTCTATCAAGCATTAAAGATACAGGCTGATTAGCAGCATCAAGTAAATCAACAAGTAAGGATCTACCGTCAGCTGCGGCGGCTGAATTAAAGTAAGTTAATGGTGATTGGAAGTTCATAATATTTTAAAACTTGTGGATTAATTTCAACATTTGCTGAATTTCATTAGCTTTAAGGTTTTTCATAAAGCCACTTGATGCTTGTTCAAACGTAAGTAAAGCGTCTTGTAGAACCTTTTTCCCAGCTTTAGATAATTTAACTAAACTTACCCTTGCATCTCTTGCATTTTTCTCTTTTTCTACTAATTTTATTTTTTCCATTGGAGCTAAAAGACGCGTAACGCCCGAGGCCGTTAAACCCACACTCTCGGCTAATTCTATGCGACGCATGGATTGTTTTTCTGCATGACTCAAGTTAAGCATTACCTGAAATTCGGTAAAACTTATTCCATGAATAGAAAGA
The DNA here is from genome assembly GCA_938039225.1 of uncultured Gammaproteobacteria bacterium. Taxonomy (GTDB): domain Bacteria; phylum Pseudomonadota; class Gammaproteobacteria; order Steroidobacterales; family JABDMI01; genus JABDMI01. Next base: position 3,312 of record CALHVH010000202.1, on the reverse strand, counting down.
GAGTTACTAATTTTTTTATTGAGAGCAGTTTGTGTCAAAGACATTTGCATGGCCAATTGCATACTAGAATTCATATCGATTACTTTTACTTGATAATTAATTGAGTAATCAAGTATGTAGCAAGATACTTGATATGTCAAGCTTATAAGTACGCATGGCTAAACCGCTGGCCGAAATAAATTTGATATTTACAGACCCAACTTGTGCGCCACTAAATTAGCAATCGCCAAATCTTGAGCACCTAATCCAGTGAGGTCAACTACAGATATCCAGTCACGACTGAATTGCAGCTCATCTTCTAAAGCACTTCCAAGAGAAATAGCTTTAGTATTCTCAATCAAGCCTGCTCTAACAGCGCAACCTGTCTCTCCATGATCTAAACATTGAACAATATCATCATTAACAATAATGTCAGCACGTTTAAGAATGTCGGAGTCCAACTCTTGCTTACCAGGTATATCTGACCCCATTGCCACAATATGAATTGGCTTGCTAATATCAGACGATTTAATCACGGCTTCACGAGCTGGGGTCGTGGTAATAAGCATATCACTTCGTGAACAAAGCTCACTCACACTATCAGCGACAACAGCGTTTAAATCCATTGCCTTCAATTTATTGGCCAAAAGTTTAGCTTTTTCTTTGGACCGGCCAAAGACAAACAACTTATTTAACTTTAAATGATGACTAACCCAGATTGCTTGCTGTTCGGCTTGGTGGCCAGTTCCGATGATACCTAAAGCATCGTTATGATGACTTGCTCTTAATCCTGCACCAATTGCGCCTGCTGCAGCAGTACGTGCAGAAGTTAACAAACCCTCATCTTGTAATAAGGCAACTGGTTGACCAGTACTTGCAGACATTAACAGCACCAGGCCTTGATTAACGGGTAAGCCTAAGTCAGGGTTTTTATAAAAGCCACTGGCTAACTTAACTGCAAAATAAGGCAAATGTGATGCATTTCCAGCCTTAACATGACAATCACCAATGTAATCATCATTGGGAGCCTTAAATTCAATGTGCATTGGCAAAGGACTATTTATCTCGCCTTTTGCATGAGCGATAAAAGCTTCTTTTACAACATCAATAACAGCATCTTTATCTAAAATTGTACTAATAGATTCACGATTTATTACTTGCATAACTTATGGGTAAACTTTTGAAATGTGAGCATCCATTACTTCTAAACCTGCTTCTAAGTTTTTACGTCCAAAACCTATACGAAATCTATCTTTTGGTGTCTCAGTTAGTGTCGAATCATAGATACTGCTGGGTAATAAAAACACCCCGCTCTCTTCAACTAAGCGACGACAGAATTCCTCAACGCCGTCTGCCCCTTTATAGCGTGGAAAAGCCATACAAGATCCATCAGAAACCTGCCATTCGAATAAGTTTTTGTGTTTCTCAAAAAATGCCTCAAGATGGATTAAGTTAGCATCAATAATTTCACAATTACGAGCTACAATTTTTTCTCTGTTTTTAAGGGCAATCAATGCTAAGCGTTCACTTGGTGCTGAATTACAAATGGATAAATAGTGTTTCATCCGTTCCATTTTTGATAACAATTCTTTATCTGCACAGGCAATCCAACCAACCCGTAGACCTGGTAAACCAAAAGCCTTAGACGTTACATTAAGTGATAGACCACGTTCATAAACATCGCTAATATACGGCAGATGTCTAGCGCCTGTGCGACCTAAGCCCTTAAAAATTTCATCACTTAGTACATAAATCCCATGTTTTCTACACAATTCTATCAAGGCATTAAAATCTTCATCAGATGGAATATAGCCCGTTGGGTTATGAGGAAAATTTATAGTCAGTAGTTTTGTATTAGGTCGAATAGCCGCCTTGATTTTATCAACGTCTAATGACCAATTAGTATTTAAAATTTTACTTGGAGGATCTAAGGCAACCCCACTAATTTCACATATAGAAGCTGGCAAAGTTTCATGTGATTGGTAATTAGGAGTAATGGCAATTGCATGGCTGTCTTTGTCTAAGATAACACTATTTGCAGCATATATACCTTCACTGGCACCACAGAAGCAAAGTATTTCATCTGTTGTTCGTTTGTAATAAATTCCTGCAATGACTTCTAGTAAATCTGGTGCCCCATAGGTTTGAGTGTAACCCAGCCACAAATTATTAAATCCATCTCTATCTTCTGCCGTTGCCATAGCCAATAAATCTTTCATCGACATGCTTTCAGCATCAGAGGCGGTCATATGATATTTAGATTTAAATTCCCACTGTTGAAAATGCGTTTCTAATTTAAAATCAGGTAAGCTTGGCATAAGTATTCCAATAGACGTTTATTACAACTATTATAGCTATAGATAGATTAAAAGCTAAAAGTCTTTTTTGAGCTTACGCTATTTAAGCTTGTCTAGTGACTTTCTTAACTCAGATCCCCAATAAGGAGCCGTTTGAATCGCTTTTTGCCAGTGCTTTTTACCCAGCGGCTTCATCTTGATAGATGGCACGTCTCTCAAATCAAAACGAATCTGGCCTTTTTCATCGATCACCAAAACACCTGGTGTGCCTTTGATGTCATATAGCTTTGCAATTTCTTCAGCTTCATTAAATAGCGTGAAGGAATAAGCATTTTCTTTTAAATACTCTGCGGGCTTACCATCTTCATGAATACTAAAAGATAAAATCTCCAACTGAAGATCATCTCCGTATTGATATTGAATACTCTGTAAATGCGGCATCAGACGTTTACAATATGGACACCAAGTTGCCCAGAAGAACAAAATTGTGGTTTTCCCTTTGGCTGATTCTGGAAAATTATGTGTAACACCAGACGTATCAGTCAGCGACCAGCTAGGACTTAATGTATAGGTTTTAGGCGGAATGACTTTTGTTTCGTTTTCTAAAGTAGCTTTTGAACAAGCTAAAATGCTAAGGGAAACAAGTATTAGACAAAGTAGTTTTTTCATTTTTTTAGGCTTTCAGTGAATCGTAGTTCACTGAAGACCCATGAAAATACAATAATATTTCATCTTTTCTATTTTTTTACGCTTTATCAATGAATTGAAGTTTAATATCGACTAAGTCACTTAGTTCAATAAACTGACTGAGTATATTTCTAGGAATCATAATTAAGGCATACGAACCTGAGCTTTCATCAATACCCAGCAATTTATAACCACATTCACTGATGGCTTCAAAGACCGCCTCCCCCTGATTATCATCTAGTGCAGATAAACCAATAAGAGATATTTTTGCTTGCTCTACTAAGTTTGTATAACGGCTGTTTTCAAACAGTTTTTTATCAACAATTAAATCCAGTGCTTCAAGAGCATG